>NZ_JADBUZ010000045.1:0-85618 GCF_020245305.1 Microcystis sp. M20BS1
TATAATTAAATTAAAAATGGATTTTAGGTTCGATCCCCCCTGCCCCCCTTGATAAGGGGGGTGCCGATCCCCCCTTAGTCCCCCCTTTAATCCCCCCTTAATAAGGGGGGCATCTGACAACTTTTAACGCCTACCTACTTAAGTTTTAAGTTAATTAGTTAGTTATACTAAATCTGGTTATTAAAGACTGATTATTTATTCCCTTTATGTAGCCTATATTCAACGGATTTAGTATTAGTTATCTTTATCTTTATACCTGTTTACTGATTACTGTTTACTGGACGGCTACGCCGTGCCTTTGGCAACACTGAAAAATCTTACCCACTTCCCCGATCAAGATGAATTTAGAGACAATCATCCTAGAGGAAATTAAACAATCAGCAGCGGGTCGAATTAGGTTCGAGCGCTGGATGGATTTAGCTCTCTATCACCCTGATTATGGCTATTACACCTCTGGAAAAGTAGAAATTGGCTCAAAAGGAGATTTTTTTACTTCCTCGTCCCTAGGGGCAGATTTTGGCCAATTGTTGGCAGAGCAATTTGTCGAGATGGCGGAATTTTTGGGCAATTCGCCTGGATTTACTTTAGTGGAAGTGGGAGCAGGTTCGGGAATTTTAGCGAAGGATATCCTTGATTATTTGAGTGATAGCTATGCTGATTTTTATCAAAATCTCAGTTATATAATTATCGAACAATCTCAGAAACTCAGGGAAAGACAAAGGGCAACTTTAGCGGGATATTCCCCGGTATCTTGGCAAAGTTGGCCGAATTTAGCTGATAATTCCCTTGTGGGTTGTGTGTTTAGTAATGAGTTAATCGATGCTTTTCCTGTCCATCGAGTTGTGATCGAGTCGGGAGAATTACGAGAAATTTATCTGGGATTGGGGGAACCTTTTCAGGAGATTATCGCCGATTTATCCACCGACAGAATCAAAGACTATTTTGATTTAGTGGGGATAAATATTCCCTCCCCACTTTATCCGGAGGGTTATCAAACCGAGGTAAATTTATTAGCTTTAGACTGGTTAGAAACGGTTAATCGGAAACTCGATCGAGGTTATATCTTAACCATAGATTACGGTTACACTGCCGAAAAATATTATCATCCCCAAAGAAGTCAAGGAACCCTACAATGTTATCGACAACACCAGCGTCATGATCATCCTTATTTGTGGGTGGGAGAACAAGATATTACCACTCATGTGGATTTTACTGCTTTACAACGTCAAGGGGAGAAATTAGGCTTAAAAAATCTCGGTTTTACTCAGCAAGGATTATTTTTAATGGCTTTGGGATTAGGGGATAGATTAAATCAACTTTCTCAAGGAAAGAGCGATATATTAACTATATTTCAGCGTCGAGATGCCCTACATCAATTAATCAATCCCACCGGTTTAGGAGGATTTGGAGTGTTAATTCAGGGGAAAGGAGTAGAAGAAAGAATACTTAAGGGATTAAGTAGATAACTAAAAAATAGGGCTGAATGCTGTTAACTTTCAGCCCCAAGAAATGATTAAGCTCCTACGGATTCTTTAGCGGCATACATTACCTCTAAAGTTATTTCACCAATACCTCGCTCCCGGGCAAATTTTTCGGTATTTCGTTTGACTTTCCCCCGCACAAAACCGGGTATTTTCTGCAATTCTACCGTAGCTTCCTTATTCCAATTTAGGTCAGAATCTGCCGAAATACCTTTAGTAATTACCTCTTTGGTATCATGACCACCGAATATCTCTAATAGGTGATCTTCCATACCCAAAGTAAAGGAATTATAGACCAAATCGGCGATCTGATTAGTGCCTTCGTAACCTAAGAAAGGTTTATAACCGAGGGGGAAATTTTGGATATGAATAGGTGCGGCAATTACTCCACAGGGAATATCTAAACGTTTGCCCACATGACGTTCCATTTGAGTACCAAATATCGCCGCTGGTTCTAATCGAGCAATAGCATCCCCTATCGCCCCATTATCATCACTAATTAACACTTCGTCGCAATATTCACTCACTTGTTCCCGGAACCAATCCGCATCATACTTGCAATAAGTACCCGCTAAAACCACATGAATTCCCATCTCCCTGGCGAGAATTTTTGTCATAGCGGCTGCGTGGGTATTATCACCAAAAACCACCGCTTTTTTCCCGGTTAAATTCTGACAGTCGATGGAACGAGAAAACCAAGCAGCTTGGGAGATATGCAGAGTTTGTTCATTGATAAAATCTTCGTAATCTACTGCCGCACCTTGAGCATTAATTACCTCTTGAATTTGGCGAATACAGCGTGCTGTTTCCACCACTCCCATGGGGGTAATATCAACGTAAGGCATAGCAAATTCATTTTCGAGATATTTGGCTGTCATTAATCCCACTTCTCGATAGGGAACCAGATTAAACCAAGCGCGGGGCAGATTTTTTAAGTTGTCCACCGAGGCAGCTTCGGGGATAATTTCGTTAACTTCAATGTCCAAATCTGCCATTAACCGCTTTAATTCTGTGCGATCATGTTGGTTATGAAAACCGAGGGTGGTAATACCAATAATATTAACCGAAGGTTTAGGAGTTTTCTGGGAGATAATTTCCCCTTTTCTCTGGGCCTTATCGAGATAATACTTGATAATTTGATAGAGGGTTTTATCGGCCGCTTGTAGTTCATTATAGCGATAGTGGTTGACATCGGCCAGCAGCACATCTCCTTGGGCATCCTGTCGCGCTCTTTCGACAAAGTTTTGTAAATCCTCTTGGAGAATACTGGAGGTACAGGTGGGGGTTAAAACGATTAAATCGGGACTTTCTTCGCGATCTTTGCGAACAATATTATCGACGACTTTTTCTTGGGAACCCCGGGCTAAAACATTACGATCGACAATACTAGCAGTGACGGGGGTAAAATTACGCTCCCTTTCCAACATCGAGCGCATGACGTTAAAATAATCGTCTCCCAGAGGAGCGTGCATGATAGCATGAACATTTTTAAAGGAACTGGCGATCCTTAACGTGCCAATATGAGCGGGACCCGCATACATCCAATAGGCCAATTTCATAGAGGGTTCTCCTACAGTCAGACTTTTTTGATTGTCTCAGACTTTACCGATTTAGGGGTGAACACTTAACGGAAGATTACAAAAAGTCCCCATGCAGATTAAGTATCTTTTCGGGGAAAAATGACACAAATGTTAATATTAACTTTTTTAACAATTTATGTCATTAGGGCAAAAATTTCTTTACCGACCGCTTGGTAACAAAGCCAACCGAAATTCGACCGGGGGTCGGGATAATCTTTGACGATGACTCCCTTTTCGGCCGCTCGTTCAAAAGCAACTAAACGGGGAATTTCTCGCTTAAATAGCGGTAATTTTGCTTCTTCTAGAGCTTTCCGCGCTTCCCGTCCTGTTTTTGTCCGTGAATCCACTTGGGTTAACAGAACTCGATAATTATCGGTCATCGTGGACAGCAATTCTGCCGCTTTAATGGTGACATCGATATCGAGATGATTGGGAGTGGTGGGTAAAATTAATAAATCGCTGCCCTGGGCCAAATCTTTTAACTCGTCTGGCTCCGGCCGGGCCTGGGTATCGACGATAATATGAGTGTATTGTTTCACCAGTCCCGTCGCTCCAGCTTGGGACGCTACCATAAAAGGAAGGGTATCTTCCCGGGACCAATGGAGAGCCGAACGATTTTTATCCGCATCGATCAATAAGGTGGGCGCTTTTTCTTGAAAATAGGCGGCCAAATGAATCGATGTGGTGGTTTTCCCGACCCCTCCCTTCAGTGCTACGACGGAAATAATCATGAACGGCTCGATCGAATAAGTGAGTATTTTCTAGTGTAATCCCAGACGGACTGAAAACCGTTTAAGTTTCCCCCAGAAAGGCTATCAGTCGGGATTCTAGATTTTTGAGCGTGGCTCTCTCGATATTTTGGTGTAATGTGTTTCTTAATGTTAGATTTTATGTTAGATTTTGGGCCTATGCTCTCCTGATCGATCACTTTTTCCGCTCACCACAACTACGGGAGAGTCTTCAATGTTGAAGCAATTCTTAGCAATAGCGATCGCTTTCATGATTGGGTTAACTGGGGAATTAGTCCTCTCTTTACCCGCTACTCGTTTATCCGATCGAGAAATCTCCCAACAATTACAGACTATCCCCGGCTGGCAGTTACGAGATCAACGGATTGAAAAAACTTTTAAATTTAACAATTTTATCGAAGCCATCGCTTTTGTTAATCGCTTAGTTACTCCGGCTGAATTACTAGGCCATCATCCTGATATTACTATCAATTATAATCGCGTTACTCTTTCCCTCACTACCCATGACGTGGGAGGTTTGAGTAACTTAGATTTTGATTTAGCTCAACAAATTGATCGTCTGATTCCCTAGTTTTAAATCAGCCTTTAAAGCACACAGCTATTATCTTGGCGAATATCCCAACTACCATCAACACGGAATAAAAATAAACAGCGTTTGTCGGGTGTGCCGGAAGCAACTAAAGTAATTCTGCCTAACTGTCCCCAAGAACCTCCTAAACCCCCCCTTGTATCGGCCCAACTAGCGCGATAAATTGTACCTTGATTACCCACAGGTCCACTAACTCGGCGTAGGCTAGAATTATTAGTATCGATGCTAACACCGCGAGTGATGGGAGTCCAATCGGTGACATTCTCACATTCGTTTCCTTGCACTTTTGCCACTTTAATCTGTTCGGTTTCATTTTCTGCCATGCACAAAGATAGGGGATCAGAACCTTCTCCCGTGGCTTGATAACGGGTATGTTTCCAATGTTGTGATATTTCAAAGGTGGCGATATTTAAGCGAATCCAAGCCATTAAACGATGATAAGCAGAAAGGGCAATGGTTAAGAGAATTCCTAATAAAATTAGGGTAACTAACATCTCGACTTGAGTTAAGCCAGAGGTGGATTTTTGCCGATTAAAAAGCTGTAGATTGCCAAAATGTTTTCGAGAAAGGTCGAAGATATTCATGAGCCTCATCTTGCCTTTTTATTTTCAATAAATTATGTAATTAACAAGGAGCAACAATTAATTTGCTCTAGGATAATCCACATAATTTCTTGCTGTTATTACGGACAAAATTGACTGCGATCTCTATTTTTCCTGATATGGTCAAAAATGAGCTAAATAAAAGCAATTTTCTGATTTTTTGCTCAATTAAGTTTATTTGCTCTGTTTATATAGCCAAATATCCCGCTAACGAATAAATCCCAATTGTCGTCTGGCCTCAAATAATCCGATCGCCACACTAACGGAAAGATTTAAACTTCTCACCCCCGGTTCTGCCATGGGAATATAAACCGTGTCATCGCACTTATTTAATAAATCTGCTGGAATACCGTCGGTTTCACTGCCAAAAAGTAGCCAATCTCCGCTTTGATAGCTGTATTCCAGATAACTGCTGCTGCCGCGCACGGTAAACCCGATCGCCCTTCCGCCGCTCTTTTGTTGATATGCACAGAAATCATCTATTGTCAAGTGGTACATAAGTTTTACATAGGGCCAATAATCTAAGCCGGCCCGCTTCAGATAGCGATCGCTAATTTCAAAACCCAAGGGACCGACTAAATGCAATTCTGTCTTGGTTGCAGCGCAAGTACGGGCAATATTCCCCGTATTTGGCGGAATTTGCGGATTGATTAAAACCACTCGTAAAATCGCTTCAGTCATCAGTAATCAGTTATCGGTTATCGGTTATCGGTTATCAGTTTACTGTTCACGGCAAAAAACCCCCCACCTCTCAATTCATAATTCATAATTTAAATTTATAATTCCCACTTCCCATCTCCCTTGGGTGAGGACTAACTATACTAGATTCTGCCCCACCCTAGTCAAACTTATTTTAATTTAATTGGTATAACTATCCATACTCAACGGGACTAAATCGCCATGGATGGTCAAACCTAACAACATTGTTGCATTAGCGGGGATTAAATTGCCTGTAAGAGCGCAAATCTCATTTTTTCTAGCTGTAGCGTTAAATACTGCCCTTATATCACCAGCACAAAACTGAGGTCGATAATCTCCTGATTTCTGCTGAACGAAATTCCATAGGACATCACGAATGAGTGCTTGATAACCTTGATTGCCAGAAATCTCTTTCAGCTTGTCTTTGAGGACTCTTTCCAGACGAATGCTGGTGACTTCCATATCGGTAGTGGTGGTGCGTGTGATTGTCCGCATAATTTTTCTCTCCCAAATACTAAAACCTATTGATGTTACAAGTGTAGTATAAGAAAGATACCTTTAACAAGCACAACCGGCGAAACCATCACCTCTACTGCTCTTTTATTGTTACCTCTAAGGAAAAACCGCGTCTAGTCAGAATCCTATTTTGCTGCTAGAAAAAACATTGCTTATAGCCTATTTATTAAGAAAATTTTAGGTAGAGTGCGTTAGGTAATCTCTCATTTGTAGGAAAAAAATCAAGCTCTTGTTAAGGAACGGATATTTAATGAGTAAAAATTATTAGACAAAGGACAAGAGAGGCATTTATTATCCCGATTTACTCTATTATTGGTCAAGTAAACCATCTTTAATTTCCCTTCTGATCTCATCTAAGTATTGGGAAGATTGCTGATAATTAGTATGATCTTTATCGTTTATTTCTACCCCTTCTGCTAGTTTTAATACTGATGTATGATTGGGATCAATAAATTTTGGGATCGGTAATTTAATTGGGATAACTTGATGATTAGAAAAATAGGTGGCAAAATCAAAATAGCCGAATTTAGAATCAAAAACAATCCATTCTTTGTCAATTAATTGTAGCTTAGGATCTTTGACATCAAAAGCGTATAAAAAAGCGGCGGTATAAAAACCCGCATAATATAAAAAGTCATTATCATTGCTAAAACTGCAACCAGAAGCTGTAGTGGGATGACCAGGACATATATGAGGTATAAATTCTTCTCTAGAATGATATTTTTGTATTTTTTCTAACACATAACTATCGTATTTAGGACGACAACAACATACGGTATGACCATAGACAGACGTTAAATAAAATCTATCTCCTTTATATCTCAATCCCAAGGAACATTCATCATAACTTAAATCAACCATATCTCCCCCCTCTCCATAGCCTCTATTGTTAGAAGTTTTCTTGTAATAGAAGCTATAATGAATATCTCCATCCGTGCCATTATATTCTTTTTTTCGGAGACGAATAGCATTGATTAATTTAATCCAGTCAGACTTCAGCATAAACAGCAATCGCATTGATTAAATAATTAACCATTATTATAGCAGTTATCTTAACGGTGAGATAGGAAGTTTTGGTTTTGGGGAGCCTGTCGTCGGTCGTCCATAGCAAATTAGGTTATACTTCATCTTGATAAGAAACGCTGTCCTATACCCAAACCCCTAGAAAAAATTGTTATTGTTCCTCAGATTGACAATAACTCTAATTGTCTCCCCTCTAGGTCTTTAACCCTGATATTTTCTTGAGAATTTCTGGATAAATCTAAAGCTTTAATCACCTCTTTTGCCACTGCTTTTACCACGGGAATAGCCACAGAATTGCCGAACTGTTTATAAGCTTGGACATCGCTAACAACAATCTGAAAACTATCGGGAAATCCCTGTAATCTTGCCCATTCCCTGGGGGTCATTCTGCGGACGAATAATTTATTTACCTCTCCCTTAATGCGAGTAACCGGAGTAAAATTAGTCAGTCTTTGATCGATAACTAAATTTCTTTCTTTTCCCATACCTCCCACCACAATAGCATTAGCGATACCATCGGGAGAAATAATCTCATAACCGAACCCATTACCTTTATTTTGGTGTCTGGCCCTGTGTTTAAACAAGGTTTCTAAATACTGATTAGAGAGATAATATTTAACGCTGACTTCCTTTTCTTCTAGAATATCTTTGAGACAAGTTTCTTGATGGGTTGGTTGGGGATAGGAAAAATGGTAAATATTTAAATCTTCTCGAAAACCGACGATAAAAATTCGGGGACGGTTTTGAGGAACCCCAAAATATCTGGCATTTAAAATCTGGGGACTAGGGACAAAATAATGCAAATCCTTTTCTAATATATCTAAAATAGTTTTTAAAGTTTTACCTCGATCATGATGGACTAAACCCTGGACATTTTCTAAGATAAAAGCTTTCGGTTTCTTTTCGTGTAATATCCGGGCAACTTCAAAAAATAAGGTTCCGCGTGCATCTTCAAAACCGTGTTTTCTGCCAGCGATACTAAACGCTTGACAGGGAAAACCGCCGCAGAGTATATCATGATCGGGGACAGTTTTTACCTCTAATTTTCTGATGTCTTGATTATCGGGTAAATGACCATAGTTAGCCAAGTAAACCTTTTGGGAGTGAGGATCGATTTCCGAGGAAAAAACGCATTGACAACCGAGATTCTCTAGAGCGATTCTAAATCCTCCTATACCGGCAAATAAATCAATAAAAGTCCACATATTTTATCTATTCTAAGCTTCCGTTTTGATCCCAGAGACGATATTAAACTGGCTATCTTAGATTTTAGTATAAATGCTCGCATCTTTTTCCTCGCCAAAAAAATCAGGAGCAGAATTTCTACTCCTGATAACCTATTCACTTTAGACTTGCCAATTTATTGGAATATACTGGCAACTTTGGCGCTTACGTCCGGTTGAGTTTCAGCGTAGATATTTTGACGAGTAGCGGCGATTTCTGTGTAAGCTTGACGCACTTCCGAGTTAACTGCCACCGTTTTCACATCGTAGATACGGGTAGCGAGTTGGGGATAAAAACCGATAGCGACAATCAAAGCGAGGAAAGAGACAGCGATAAAGATTTCTCTGGGTTTAGCGTCAATATATTCTGATTCGTCAGGAAGGACACAGCTAGTACCAAAACAAACTGCCTGTTCGTTACTTTTGTTGAGGGTAATGTTAGTAATATCGCAGGAAGAACCATCTCCGTAGAAAACTTGACGAAGCATGGAGAGTAGATAAATCGGGGTGAGGATTAAACCAACGGAAGCGAGGAAAACAGTCACAACCCGGAAGGTTTGGCTATAAACGTCACTGCTAGTGACACCGATAAACACAGTAATTTCACTGGCAAAACCGCTCATTCCGGGTAACGCTAGGGAAGCCATGGCGCCGGCAGTAAAGAGAGCGAAGACTTTCGGCATCGCTTGGGCAATCCCACCCATCTCGTTTAAAGCTAAGGTATGGGTGCGGTCGTAGGTGACACCAGCAAGGAAGAATAAGACGGCGGCAATTAAACCATGGGAGAGCATTTGTAACATAGCGCCGCTAATACCCACATCAGTAAAGGAAGCAATCCCTAAAAGGACGAATCCCATGTGTGAAACCGAGGAATAAGCGAGACGGCGTTTCATGTTTTGTTGACCGAAGGAAGCGAAAGCACCGTAGATAATATTGACGACACCGAGAATCGCTAGAATCGGGGCAAAGTAGATGTGTGCATCGGGTAGAAGCCCCATATTAAGACGGATTAAACCATAACCACCCATTTTGAGGAGAACACCAGCGAGAATCATCGATACAGGTGCAGAAGCTTCACCGTGAGCATCGGGGAGCCAAGTATGGAGGGGGAAGATGGCGAGTTTGACCCCGAAAGCGATTAATAAACCAGCGTAAAGGACTAATTCTAAAGCGAGGGGATAATCTTTAAATCCTAATTCCGCCATGTCAAAGGTCATCGTACCACCACCGTAAAGAGCCATGGCTAGACCGGCAACGAGGATGAAGATAGAAGCGGCGGCGGTGTAGAGTAAGAATTTAGTGGCGGCATAACGACGTTTTTGACCACCCCAGATGGAAACGAGTAGATAAACGGGAATTAACTCGATTTCCCACATTAAAAAGAATAATAATAAGTCTTGGGCGACGAAAACACCAATCTGAGCGGCGTAGAGCAACAGCATCAGGAAGTAGAATAAACGGGGTTTACGGTCCACTTGCCACGCGGCCAAGATAGAAAGGGTTGTCACCAATCCTGCTAATAAAACTAACGGTGCCGAGATACCATCCACCGACACCGCCCAACTTAAACCAATTTGGGGAACCCAATCGATTTTTTCTACTAATTGTAGGTTGGGGTTGCTTAAATCATATTTTTGTAAAAAGACGTAACACATTAATATAAAGTCTGCTAGTCCGACTCCAAGCGCGAACCAACGAACGGTTTTTCCTTCCTTGTCGGGGATTACAGGGATTAGGAAGGAGGCAAGCAGGGGGAGCAAAATGATGGCGGTGAGCCAGGGGAAGTTAGCCGTTAGCATGGCAGTAAGAAAAAATACCTATTTCGTTATGTGTTCATTTTATGCGACTTTGTAAAATTTTGTGAATATTTTTTGGCCTACCTTTACCATAGAATTTTATCTATAGTTGCCGTATCATCATCGATTAACCTAAATAAGCTTGTTTGACCCGCTCATCCCTGAGTAAATCCCCAGCTTTTCCCGCCATAGTCAAGCGTCCCGCTTCCAAAACATAGCCGCGATTGGCAGTTTCTAGGGCTAAATTGGCGTTTTGTTCCACTAACAGGATAGTTACTCCCGATTCATTTAATTTACGGATAATACTGAAGATTTCTCGCACTATCTGCGGCGCTAGTCCTAAACTGGGTTCGTCTAGTAACAATAACTTGGGACGACTCATTAAAGCTCTGGCGATCGCCAGCATCTGTTGTTCCCCACCGCTTAGGGTTCCCGCTAACTGCTCTCGGCGCTCCGATAGTCGGGGAAAAAGTTGCCACTGCTCTTCGATATCGCTTTTTACTCCTAGGCGATCGCTCCTCGTATAGGCACCTAACTGCAAATTTGTCAAGACTGTTTGACGAGCTAAGATTCTTCTACCTTCCGGACTATGGGCAATTCCCCGTTTAACGATTTCATGGGGCGGTAAATGGGTAATATCTTGACCCTGATAAATTATTCGCCCGGTCTTTGCCGTTAAAAGCCGAGATATCGTCTTTAGAGTCGTCGTTTTTCCTGCTCCGTTCGCTCCAATGAGGGTGACAATTTCCCCCGTTTCTACCCTTAAGCTGACCTGCTGTAATGCCTTTATTCCGCCATAATTAACCGATAAATCGTTAATTTCTAACATAAACCCCGTCAAATCCCAGTAGGATCACTATAGCAGTGATCAGTTACCAGTTATCAGTGATCAGTTACCAGTGATCAGTGATCAGTTATCAGTGATCACTGATCAGTTACCAGTTACCAGTTACCACTGATCAGATGTGAGTTTTTGGTCAGTCCCGATGAAAAAATTTTCACCCCCACAGATGAAAGAGGTTTCCTTCCCTACACCCCACACCCTACACCCTACACCCTACACCCTCTTTCAAGTCAGGGATAAGGAGGAATCCCGATCATTTGTACTGAATTTTCCAAGACGCATTATTGAGTGAGGGGTATTGAGTAGCATTAACAGTGCTGTCTTTTCACTGCTTACTGTTTACTGATAACTGTTTACTGATAACTGATAACTGATTATCTGCCTAAAACTTCCAAGACCACTGGGGCAACTCCCGACTGGAAGACACCGATAATCGCTGCAGCACCTCTGGAGAGGTCGATGACGCGACCACCAGTAAACGGACCGCGATCGTTAATTCTGACCACCACCGAGCGCCCATTACGCAGATTAGTTACCCTAACCCTAGTGCCGAAAGGTAGATAGCGATGAGCGGCAGTTAAACCACCAGAGTTAAAAGTCTCACCACTAGCGGTGCGACGACCGTGGAAACCAGGACCATACCAAGAGGCCATTCCCCGTTTACGGGGGCGACTGCTGGTTTTTGTCCCCTGGGTTGTTTTTGGCTTCTCTGCTGGTGTCACTGAGGCAGGATTGCTGGCCGGGGCCGGTTTGACTTGATTGGGTTGTGATTGGGGTTGTATGGTCGAAGGAATGGCCTCTTGGGTTCGGGGTGTAACGCTTGCCGGGACGGTATTTTCTTTGTCCACTAGGGACTCCAAAGTTTTTAGAATTTCGTTAGCATTATCTTGAACCGAACGTGATACTTTAATATCTGAATCGAATGTTCGACTATTAGAAAAAGCGGACAGAACGGTTTGAGTAGTTGACTCGATAACAGTTTGACGACCTACGCTAATATTCGTCAAGCTGTTGCTGTGTCCTGCTGTCTGGGAACAAATTATCGAGGCTGTAGTCCCCACTACCGTAAGGGCGGTTACAGCTTGTAGTTTGTTGATCAGTTGTTTATTCATAGACCTTCTTATTGTGCGTTAGCAAGTTCCCAATGCAAAGCTGAAGGAATTTGCTAACATTCCTTTTTGCTTGCAAAGCTAACTTGGTTGCGTTCTGTTCAACCCTATCACGGAAAATTGGTTGGTCATTACGAGAATTTATATCGTTATCGGGCAAGAGAATCAAAAATTTAAATAAAGGGTTGACTTGCGCTAAGAACCAAGTTAAGATAATAGGTTTTGAATTTTTTGTCTCCTAGAGGGGGTCAAGGTTAGGAAAACTTAGGGAATTAGTGAAATTTCGAAAGGTAATAACGCTAGTATTGACAAGGCTTTCAAGGATTATCAGCCCCCCCCGATTTCCCTCTATAGCTGCAGATAATGGTTAATAAAACTGTTTTCTTCGCTACAAAAAACCAGATTTTTAAGATCAATGTTAAATCGGACTAAGGATCAAAGATTAAAAATTATAATAGGGGCTTGACAAGGAACTAAAAACAAGGTGTTATTAGCCAAACTTAACAACGTAATCAGAAATGCTGATACAGGCTAATAATAAATCCTGTTTAAAAGGGATAGGGAAGTGGGGAAGTGGGGAAGTGGGGAGTATTTTGCTGTGAACAGTGAACTGAAAACCCGCATCTGAATACTGAATACTCACTCCTAACCCCACTTTTTCGGCAAACCCTATATATATAGATGGCCGAGGTCTGAACGGGTGTGGGGTGTAGGGAAAGAAACCTCTTTCATCTGTGGTGGTGAAAATTTTTTCATCGGGACTGACTCCTAACCCCACGAAAAGCTTTTTCGGCAAACCCTATCTAATGTGTGTTGGGTTTCCTTGGGTCAATCCAGTGAGAAAATTAATCGTAGTAACACACCAATTTAATAATAAATTTGCTGCGTGGGGAGCGGATTATTGATTTTGGTTTTTTAACAGAATTGGTAGCCGCAAACACGCACCCTACAAGATCAGCGATCGCACTTAACTTAATATCAACAGACTTTCTGTTTCACTATCAAAAAATTCAACAATAATTAAAAAATAAACTCTTAAAATTTCGATAATCTTTGCAGTGGGACTATTGCCAATACGAAGATAGATAAATTTGGGTGGATGACCATATAATAGACTGCGCTGATGAAAATCGGCATCTTTAGAGACAATTACAAAATCGTTGAATTTGGCAAATTCCCAGATAAGTGCATCATCAGTATTGATCAGTCCTAAAGTCTTGACGCGCTGAGAATCAGAATATAAATCAATTATTTTATCAATAATCCGATCTGACAAATTTTCATCTAATAACAGTTTCATAAAGAGGTGATAAATAATTTTTTCTCTCGATCAGCAGCAAAAGCCAAACAAGCTTTGATATCCTCGGAAGTTAATTCTGAAAAATCCTCAAGAATTTCTGCTTCTGTCATTCCTCCTGCTAAATATTCTAGAATATCGTACACAGTTATACGCATTCCTCGAATGCAGGGTTTTCCGCTTCGTTTTCCAGGTTCAATGGTAATAATGTTTTGGTAACTCATAATGCTTTAACTATTTTTACCTTCCCAATTATATCTTATTCGATGACAGAGATCGCACTCCACCCCACCGACAAGAACGATCACCCTTCAACTTCTTACCACTCTTAGGGTGTGAAGTGCGAAAGCATAATGCACCAATTTAATAATAAATTTGCTGCGTGGGGAGCGGATTATTGATTTTGGTTTTTGATCAGAATTAGTAGCCGCAAACACGCACCCTACAAAATCTGATAGTTGCATTAAACAAAGTTAAAATAACTACTATTTAATTGTAAACTACTATTATCTTGAACAACTGCTATCAAATCTGTACCATTATAAATAAGTGTATCTGAAGCACCTCCTCCAACCATATTTTGTTTTTTAAGAGTAATACCAGTTACTGCAGATACTCCACTTCGTTTAACTTGAATGCGATCAACAAAAGAGATAAAATCAGCTATTACTGCATAACCTGGTCCCATATTAAGATTACCTCGATTATTCCCAATTACAAATGTATCACGACCCGCACCTCCAACTAAAGTATCATATTCTGGGACAGTTAGACCGGGGATGCCGTAGTAATAATTAAGAGTGTCCGATCCTTGCAAAATATCGTCACCATCGCCTCCATCAAGATAGTCATTTCCTTCACCTCCCGCAAGAGTATCATTTCCACGACCGCCATATAATTTATCATCCCCACCAGCCCCAAAAATATAATCATTTTGAGCAGATCCGTAGATTCTATCGCCATTTTTAGTACCAGTATAACTGGTAGGAGGAGTATAACTAGGCATATTTAATTACCTCAATTAAAAAGTGGTTGTTTACTAATCATTTACAATAAGTTATAGTTCTACATCATTCAATTAGTCAACACTAGGAATTATGCTAGAATCTGACTAGGAAATTTTTAGGCAAAAATTTATGGATACCAATAATGACCCTTTTTCCCGAGCTATGAGTCAATGGGACTTAGAAACTCTTTATCTTGATCTTGCTTCTGTTAAGGGAAAGCGACTGACTCCTACTGAAAAAAAACATTTACAAGGATTACTCTGCGGTTATAGTCCCACAGAAATTGCTGAAAAACTCAAGAAGAGTCGTAAAGGAGTTGAGGTAGATTTATGCACTACGCTCTATCAATACGTTAAAGAACTGGTTGGTAATAATAATGGCAAGGTAGAGAATTGGCGTAATATTGCTGAATGGTTAGAGGATGCTGGTTATAAAAAAGATTTTTCTCTTGAATACGATGCCAGTGATTCTATTTCTGCTTTCATTGTTGTGAAAAGAGCGAATATAAAGATTGAAAAAAATCAATTGATGATTGATGTTAATATTCGTTTAGCAACTCCCTTGCCTTCAGAAATGTCAGCAATAAATATTGAAAATAGAGAAGAAGAAAATGACTAGGGGTTTCGGCTGGTTTTGGTAGGCACAATGTATTCTAAGATACAGTCGTTAGGTGAGGAGATTCGTCTATCGTTCCGACAAATGAAGAGAACGATTTAAAATATCCTCAATACCGTAGGGACAAACTGGGGGAAACTCTAATCCCGTCTCTCTAAAGGCATCGCAACAAGCAACAGCATAGAGTTTAAATAGGCTTTCATCGGTTAAATATCGCTTTAAACTGGGGCTATCGTCCAAATAAAGCCTAATATTAGCTCTTTCTTGTTGAATAGTTCCCAACCAACCCCTGGATCGCCGTTGAGGTTGATAGTCCCACTTTAATAAATGATGCAAAATTAATCTTAGACTAGCGAGTAAGCGATCGCGCTCCCGTTTCGACAAATCCCGCACCTCTTCGACTAAATTCTCAATATCTAACTCGGAAAACCGACCGGAAGCTAATAAATCGGCCATTTGTTCGGCCCAAAGTCCAAAGTCTTGCTCATAGGATGCCGTCATCAATTTATCTCCTTCTAAGCTCAATTAACATTATATTAAACCTCTTGCATAATTAATTTTTGATGGTTCAAAAACAGCAAAAACAAGGATTAAATTAGCCAAAATCTGTAAATTATGATTAATTCATGACCGGGAAACTGGTATCTTTTCAAAGATCGCCGACAAATTAACGGGTTTTGCGTCTTCGGATGACATTATTAGAATAACGAGAAGGTTTTGGCCGGGGTTCTTTTCCCCCTCCCAATTCGCGACTAACTTGCTGAAAAATATCCCGTCGCAGCACAGGATATTCCCCTATCCACTGGTCGAGTTGGGGAAGATGGACATCAGAAAGCTGATTGATATCCCCTAAATCCGGGTCTCGAGACATTAACAAAGCTTCGGCCACCATCCCGGGACGGATCGATTTATGGATGCGTTTGAGGGGAGCGCGAACGATCGCCGAAAAGCCAGTTTGATCACCGATTTCTAGATTAATACAGCGTTGGCGATTTTCGATAATCTCTAATTCCCCGCGTTTATTGACCCTTTCTTCTTCCCCGATTAATTCCTCGGTAACAAAAGCATCGAAAACGCGACCGCGCCAAAATCCCCCGTAGGGAAGACGACGATAGGTATTATTGCGAACACTGGCCCAATAAACCGGACCCCAGAGCCAATATAAACCGGCGATAATGTCGAATATCAGTTTAATTGTTAAACCACCGGGACCGAATAAATTACCGATTAACCAGGCTGCGGTGAGAGCGATGATAGAAATGAATAAACGGCGCAGAAAATCAGACCATTTACCCCAATAGTGAGCGTACTGGGGACCTGTGGCGATAATTGGGACAATTTGCTCGATCGATTGACGGGTAAGGGGAACCAACATTATCAGTTATCGGTTATTCGTGAATGGGTAGGCTCTAGAAGAGGACGTTTACCTTTCATTTAGGCGCGCTATATCAGTTATGACAGCATTTCTCATAACTAGATGAAGTGTAACCTAATTTGGTATCGACTACCGACTTCCCAAAAGGAAAATTTTGTACCTCATCACTAAGATAAATGGTATAGTTTTGAGTAATTGTCTATCTGTTGGTCGCCATTCATTCCATCGCTAAAAGCTCAGGACTTCCGGGAAAATTTCAGTTAAAAATTAAATCCCTTAAGAAGTCCGATGAAACAATCTATAATAAAATCAATGCTGTTTTGTTCCCAAAGACTGCCACCATGACTTCTTCTCCGGTTAAATCCTTAACTTCTCAGATTGTAACCACTCAACATTTACCCCCTTTAGAAAATGGGGACCGCTTAATTCGTCCCGAATTCGAGCGCCGTTATCAAGCTATGCCAGGATTAAAAAAAGCCGAACTTATCGAAGGAGTTGTGTATATGGCATCCCCATTAAGGTTTAAATTTCATGCTGAACCCCACGGCAATCTTGTTGGTTGGCTATGGACATACAAAGTTGCTACCCCCCAAGTACAAATGGGTATTGAGCCAACAGTTCGCTTGGATATCGACAACGAACTACAGCCGGATGGGGTGTTATTAATCAGTCAAGAAAGCGGGGGAAAATCAACCCTAAGTGTAGAGGGATACCTAGAAGGATCGCCAGAATTAGTGGTAGAAATTGCCGCTAGTAGTGCCGCCATAGATTTAGGGGATAAAAAACGTGCTTATCGACGCGGTGGCATTCAAGAATACCTTATTTGGCAGGTATTTGATCAAAAAATTGATTGGTTTAGTTTACAAGATGGCGATTATATTTCTTTGTTACCCAACCAAGAAGGAGTGATTTGCTCTCTAGTATTTCCGGGTTTGTGGTTAGATATTTCAGCCATGCTCAACGGCAATATGTCACGGGTGTTAGACATCTTAAAAGCTGGAATTAACTCGGTAGAACATCAAGAATTTATCCAAAAGTTAACCGCAGCGCAGTCGGGGGAAGCCAAATGAAACCTCCAGCTATTCTGATTTTAGGAGAAACCAGTATCCCCGTGGCTCGTCAAGTGCAAATGGCCCTACCGGAAGCAGTGGTTTATGGGTTAATAGATCGTACCCATTCGGCTGATTTTACCTATACTAATTTTGGCGAAACGGTGCGAGAATTTTTCCAGACGGGAACGCCAATTATTGGCATTTGTGCGGCGGGTATTTTAATTCGCACTTTAGCACCTTTATTAACTAATAAATGGCAAGAACCACCTGTATTAGCAATCGCAGAAGATGGCAGCGCCGTAGTGCCTTTGTTGGGGGGTTTACAAGGGGTTAATGATCTCGCTCGTCAAATTGCCTCGGTTTTGCAAATTTCCCCCGCAATTACTACCACTGGTGATATTAGATTTAAAACGACTTTATTATCGCCACCCCCGGGTTATCAGTTAGTTAATCCCGATGATGCTAAGAAGTTTTTGTCCGATTTATTGGCGGGTGAAAAAGTAAAATTAATCGGTGAAGCGGACTGGTTAAAAAATAGTAATTTACCAATTTCATCAGCAGCAAAATTGAGCATTGAGATTATCGATAAAAATAACTTAAACTTGGCAAAACCTAGCAGTAACTGTTTAGTTTATCTCTGTGAAGAAAGCCAGCAAATTAAGGAAAAATCTGGTTTGTCCCCGGGGGATTTCGATCAAGAAAGTCAAGGTAAATTAGCCATAGTCGGAACTGGACCGGGTGCGCTAAATTGGATGTCGCCGGAAGTTCGAGAAGTGTTGGAAAAAGCCACGGATTGGGTGGGTTATAAAACCTATTTGGATTTGGTAGAATTCCTGAAAAAACCAGAAATTGTCCGCCATGAATCGGATAATCGGGTGGAACTCGATCGCGCAGAAATAGCCCTAGATTTAGCGGCTAAGGGGCGATCGGTTGTCTTAGTTTCCTCCGGAGATCCTGGCATTTATGCCATGGCCGCGGCCGTGTTTGAGGTATTAGAAAAAAAAGCAAAACCGGCATGGCAGCAGGTGGCCATTCAGGTCTGTCCGGGGATTTCGGCCATGCAAGCGGCGGCTGCTAGGGTTGGCGCACCTTTAGGCCATGATTTTTGTGCGATTTCCCTATCGGATATTCTCAAATCTTGGCAAGTGATTTCTCAGCGTATTGAGTTAGCGGCCCGGGCAGATTTAGCGATCGCATTTTATAATCCTGTGTCTCAAGAGCGCACTTGGCAATTGGAGAAGGCAAAAGAGATTTTATTACAATGGCGATCGCCGCAAACTCCCGTGGTACTAGCGCGTAATTTAGGGCGAAAAGGGGAAACAGTGACGGTGAAATTCCTAGAGGATATGACTATTAAAGATGCGGATATGCGGACTATAATTTTGGTCGGATCGAGTAAAACTCGCCTTATTGGGCAAGGTAAAACAAAACAATGGGTTTATACTCCACGTCACTATTAAAAGGATTAATGATACTCAATCCCCCCGGCTACGATCGAATTATCTTAATCTGTAAGGTAAGTTGCCAAAAAGGAGACAATTGTGCGACGGGGAAGACATAAAATTTTTATCGGGATGGCCCCTGGAGTCGGGAAAACCTACAAAATGCTGGAGGAGGGACATAGCCTCAGAAAGCAGGGAACCGACGTGGTGATTGGACTTCTCGAAACCCACGGCAGAAAAGAGACCGCCGAAAAAGCCGAGGGATTGGAAATCGTACCAAGAAAAATCCTAGAGAAAGAGGGATTCACTCTCTCGGAAATGGATACGGAAGCGATTATCGCCCGCTCGCCGCAGCTGTGTCTGATTGATGAATTGGCCCACACGAATGTACCCGGTTCGGAGCGAGAGAAACGCTTTCAGGACGTAGAGATAATTTTGTCCCAGGGAATCGATGTTTACTCTACCGTGAATATCCAGCATATCGAGAGTTTAAACGATCTGGTTGCTAGGATCACCGGGGTGGTGGTGCGGGAGAGAATACCCGATCGAATTTTGGAGGAAGCTGATGAAGTGATTGTGGTAGATGTCACCGCCGAAACCCTAGAGGAAAGATTATTAGCAGGAAAAATCTACGCTCCGGAAAAGATCCAACCATCTTTAAATAATTTCTTTCAACGGCGTAATTTAATCGCCCTACGGGAACTCGCCCTGCGCGAAGTGGCCGATACAGTAGAAGAAGAAGCGAGTAATTCGACATTTATCGGTCAATCCTGTCCCGTTCACGAACGGGTATTAGTTTGTGTTTCCACCTATCCCAACTCTTTACGATTATTACGTCGAGGAGCGCGGGTAGCAGGGTATATGAACGCGGAATTTTTCGTGATTTTCGTCGATAACCCCGATCGCTTTCTCACCAGAGAGGAGGCTTTACATATCGAAACCTGCGAACGTTTATGTGGGGAATTCGAGGGGAAATTCTTACGGGTTAAAAGCTATCAGGTGGCTGAAGCGATCGCAGAGGTAGCCGAGCGGGAACGAATCACCCAGATTGTAATTGGGGAGAGCCGTCAATCGCGCTGGAAGCATTTCATCAAAGGTTCTTTCACCCAAAAACTTATGCGCCTGATCTGGCAGAAAAATATCGATCTTCACATCATCGCCACTGATCCAAAAGTACCAGTTAAAGACGCGCGAGGCAAGGGGGTGAAAAGATAACCACCGCTCTGCTATTTACCAGCGAAGTGGTGAAAGAATTTTCCTTCTAAGTATCTAAGCAAAATTAATTACACATCTAAGCCACTACTCCGTGAGACTTCTGCTGATGTGAGCAAACAGAGAACTGAAAACTCAAATCCGATCCCTAATAGCTGTCTCCCGTCTCGGAGTCTCCTGTCTCGGAGTCTCCTGTCTCGACTAGGAAATTAATTTTGCACGACTACTTACTAACAACAGGTTTCAAGATTTTAAGTCCCACTACTTATAAGCTGTTGACTATCTAAATTATTGGTTAAGACTGTCTATGATCGGTGAGAAGGAGGCTGGGTCGAGGCAGTTCGATCATTTGTACTAAACTTTTCAGGACGCGGTTTAAATATAGTACAGTTTATCTATAGGAGGATTTCGGCAAAACATGAAAATTATCGCCTACACCTATACTAACCCCCTGATCGATAGTCCTCCCGATGCCTCGATTTGGGACTATTCTCCCGAACAAGTGTATCAGGATTTTGGCGATCGCTCACAGCGGCAGCAACTACTCTGCGATTGTCAAGGGACTCCCCCCCGACTGCTGATCCTGCATCGCCTAGCAGAATTGGGAGACAATGGCACGGAAGTTAGCAAAATTTTACAATCCTTAGAAGCCCTCGACATAGATATAATTGCCCTGGAAGACCCAGATTATAAGCTGAATTTTGCCAAGATTCTGCAAGAAATATCAAAAAACGAACTAAGTAATCGTTTAAAAGCAGGTCACGCTCGCAATCGTCTGCAAGCTTTACCTCCCCCCGGAAAAGCACCCTACGGTTATCGTCGTGGCAAGGAGCGTTATATACTCGATCGCAGTACCGCGCCAGTAGTCAAAGACTTTTTTGATCGCTTTTTGATTTCCGCTTCCCTGCGTTCCACGGTGCGCTATCTAGAAAAACGCTACGGTAAAAAGATATCGGTAGCTACTGCCCATAAATGGCTGACTAATCCCGTTTATCGCGGCGATTTGTGCTATCTCGGTCAAGATATTATCCCCGATACCCACACCCCGATTATCTCCCGGGAAGAAGCGGCCCAGATCGATCGCATCCTGAGAAATAATCGCAAATTACCCCCCCGCAGTGCCAGCGCCCCGCGTTCCTTAGCGGGTTTAGTCGTCTGTAGTCAATGTCAATCGGGGATGACGATTACCAAAGTGACGGCGCGAGGAAAGGGTCTAGAATACCTCTATTTGCGACCTTTGCAATGTCCCCGGACAAAAAAATGTTCGGCGATCGCTTATGAGAAAATTCTCGATAGCACAATCGAGCGCATTTGTCAAGACCTACCACCGACGATCGCTCAGATATCTTTACCGGATTTAGAGGGGATCAAACGGGGAATGAGCGAGGAAATAGGGCAAAAAAACGATATTTTGTCGCAATTGCCCTCCCTAGAAGCGGCGGGAATTTTAGATCAAGAAACGGCTAATCTACGGGCCTATAAACTGAAAAACGAGATCGCGCAGATTCAAGGACGTTTAGACCAATTACCCCCCGATAACCTGACTATTATCGCTCGTGCCGTTGCTTTTCCGCAATTTTGGCGAGATTTATCGGAAATAGAGCGCCGTTTTTATTTTCGTGAGTTTATCCGTCGCATCGAAATCGAGAGGGAAACGGCTAATAATTGGCATTTACGTTTAATCTTCGTTTTTTAAGAGTCTGGGACAATCTTAAAGTTAGCTAAAAATTGAGGAATGTTTGAGCGATCAATGCTAAGAAAAAGGCAAACAGCGATCGATCTCAACTATGAGCAATAACAAAAGATTAACTAGGTATAAAAAAGGGCGAAAATCCTCCCAGACAAAACCCCACCTTTACGATTATCACTATAATCAACCCGGGACGATGCCGGGGTTAATCACCATCGATGAAAATGCCGTTGCTACCGAGATATTTTTAGTTAATTATAACTCCCAACAAGCCACTAGAGTTAATAATCTTTTACCTCAAGACTGTCTTAAATATTTATCCAATGATTCCATCTCTTGGATTGATATCGTCGGTTTGGGTAATGAAGATAAACTGCAAGAGTTGGGGGAAATTTTTCATTTGCATCCCTTAACCCTTGAGGATATAGTCAGTATTCCCCAAAGACCAAAAGTGGAAGAATGCGATAATTATCTTTTAATTATAGTGCCAATGGCCATCCTGACCGATCATCAGGGTTTTTTGTTAGAACAAATCAGTTTAATAGTCGGGAAGAATTATGTTTTAACCGTGCAGGAAGAAGGACAATACGATTCTTTAGAAGGAGTTAGGGAAAGAATCCGTTTAAATAAAGGTTCCATCCGGCAGCAAAAATCGGGTTATTTAGCCTACTCGATTTGGGATGCAATTATTGACGGTTATTTTCCTGTTTTAGAGTCCTACGGAGAAAGAATCGAGGAGTTAGAAAACGAAATTTTAGCTAGTCCCACGGAACAAATTTTATCAAAAATTTACCAACTGCGTCAGGAATTACTCTCCCTGCGACGAGCAATTTGGCCGCAAAGGGACACCCTCAATGCGCTTTTACGCGATGAGTATATTGTCATCGATACAACCATTAAACCCTATCTAAGGGACTGTTATGACCATGTAGTACAAATCCTCGATGTTATCGAAAATTACCGGGAATTTGCCAATGGTTTAATGGATTTTTACCTGTCTTCCGTGAGTAATAAAATGAACGAGATTATGAAAACTTTAACGGTAATCTCGACGATTTTTATCCCGCTCACCTTCATTGTCGGTATTTATGGCATGAACTTTAATACTGATAAATCCCCCTATAATATGCCCGAATTAGAATGGTATTGGGGCTATGTGTTCGTCTGGGTGTTGATGCTAACCGTTGCTTTCAGTTTAATCATTTTC
Organism: Microcystis sp. M20BS1; assembly: GCF_020245305.1. Classification (NCBI taxonomy): domain Bacteria; kingdom Bacillati; phylum Cyanobacteriota; class Cyanophyceae; order Chroococcales; family Microcystaceae; genus Microcystis; species Microcystis sp. M20BS1. The sequence goes on from NZ_JADBUZ010000045.1 coordinate 23,109, forward strand.
TTTTGGCGACGCGGCTGGTTTAAGAACCTATCGACAGGGAAGAAAAGATAAACTGTTAAGCAGATTAGGCGGATTCTATGGCATTGCTGGCATCTAGCAAGAGAAAATGGCTATTGCAGAGAAATCAATAATTTAGTGTCTGCGGTATTTTTTAACACTTTCAGTTGATGGCTTCTAATTTTGTCCAACCAACTATAGTGCTGGTTACGACATTGATAGACGATATCGATGTCACCAATCTCTGACTTAATCTGAGCCAAGTAGTTTTCTAGTTCGCTAATTTTCATAACCTATCTCGCTTGCGCTGAAGGACATCAACCCTAAACCAAGAATTATCCCTAAAGGATAGGGGTGACTATAGTTACTATTATAGGCCGATCATAATTCTTAAAAAAGTTCTGATCTAACAAAATTGGCTAATGTCAGGGTTAGATGATAAGCTGCCTGCGAATTTAAATTGCTTGTTGATATGAGGCACTCTCGCACTCTTGGAAAAGGCAACAGTAAAAGGATTGGGGAGAGAGATGGCTCTCTTGGATTTGGTGGGTAAAATGTATTCTAAGATACAGCCCTGCTGGCGCGGGAGTGGAAGGAACCACTCCAGACACAGAGGACACAAAGATCGATCCTATGTAAGTTAAACTTATCACACAGAACTTAGAAGAACCCCCAGCTTCGATAATTAATTCGGATATTAGAACTCTTGCAAATTAGTTATATGTTATGATTATAGGCTAACTAATTTTTGGGGAAAATTAGTTAATAGGTACATTTGTCATAAATGAAAACCTGAAGTTTTACTTTTAACTCAAAACTCTTGAGATATGCTTTAATTTGGTTATCAAAACCTCTTTATTTAAGCGGCACAAACTATCTCAATTTTTATAATTGAGAATAATTATGGCTCTTCTGAGTTTGGTATGCTTCTCGGCGGTTTATCAGGAGCTTAAAGGATTGAAACACCTTCCAGATAAGTCTTTTGTGTTTTTTTCCAGATCTAAATTGAATTAATCCTTTGCCGGATAGGGTTTCCAGCTAATCAGATGAACCTTTCAGCTTCTACAAACAGTTCACTGACGACCTGGAATTTAAGGCTCTGCTCCTCGGTTTTCTCTTGAATCGATTCCTGCAGCGATCGAATACTTCCGAAGCTAAGACAGACTCAGTTTAACATTTGATCGAACTTTGCCGCCGATCCCTGACCAATGACAGGGTAAGAACGGGGGTCTTCCCCCGACATTTGAGATAAAATCGATCTAGTTAAAAATTTAATTCCGAAACTATGTTCGACGCACTGGCCGACCGCTTAGAAGACGCATGGAAAAAATTACGAGGTCAAGATAAAATCTCCTCGGCCAATATACAAGAAACCCTCAAAGAAGTCCGGCGGGCTTTATTAGAAGCAGATGTTAACCTACAGGTAGTCAAGGGATTTATTGCTGAGGTCGAGAAACAAGCCCTCGGTGCTGAAGTTATTTCCGGAGTCAATCCCGGCCAGCAATTTATCAAAATTGTCTATGATGAATTGGTCAAAATTATGGGGGAAAGTAACGTTCCCCTAGCTCAGGCCGATAAACCCCCCACCGTAATTTTAATGGCTGGGTTGCAAGGGACGGGAAAAACCACCGCCACCGCCAAATTAGCCCTATATCTCCGCAAACAGTCCAAAAGCTGCCTGATGGTGGCTACCGATGTTTACCGTCCGGCGGCCATTGACCAATTAATCACCCTCGGTAAACAGATAAATGTTCCCGTCTTCGAGATGGGTTCTCAGGCTAATCCCGTCGATATCGCCCGTCAAGGTGTGGAAAAAGCCAAAGAATTGGGCGTAGATACGGTTATCATCGACACCGCCGGTCGTTTGCAGATAGACACCCAGATGATGGGCGAACTAGCACAAATCAAGAAAATTGTCAACCCCGACGACACTTTATTAGTGGTGGATGCCATGACCGGTCAGGAAGCGGCCAGTCTTACCAACACTTTTCACCAACAAATCGGCATCACGGGGGCAATTCTCACTAAACTCGATGGCGATACTCGCGGTGGGGCTGCCCTATCAGTGCGGCAAATATCGGGACAACCGATTAAATTTGTTGGGGTTGGGGAAAAAGTCGAGGCTTTAGAGCCATTTTATCCCGATCGCCTTGCCAGTCGCATCCTCAATATGGGTGATGTCCTGACGCTAGTGGAAAAAGCCCAGGAACAGTTAGACCTAGAAGACGCGGCCAAAATGCAGGCCAAGATTTTAGAGGCTAAGTTTGATTTTAATGACTTCCTCAAACAGATGCGGCTGTTAAAAAATATGGGTTCCCTGGGGGGAGTCCTCAAGTTAATCCCCGGTCTGGGCAAACTGAGCGGGACAGACATCGAAAAGGGCGAAAAAGAGTTAAAACGCACGGAAGCGATGATTAATTCCATGACCACGGAGGAACGCGCTAACCCCGATTTATTGGCTAAGTCTCCTAATCGTCGTCGTCGCATTGCCAAGGGTTCGGGACATCCGGAAACGGAAGTGACCAAACTAATTGCTAATTTCACCAGAATGCGAACGATGATGCAACAGATGGGACGGGGACAAATGCCCGCTATGCCGGGGATGCCCGGGATGGGTGGCGGAATGTTTGGGGGTGGCAATCAACCGGGGTTCCGCGGTCAAGGTGGCAGCCCGAAAAAACCGAAGAAAATCAAGAAAAAGAAAGGTTTTGGCGATTTATAGAGGCTAAAAATGTTGAAATCCAGAGCTTAAACTGAGGTTTCTACCGTCGGCTAATTTTATCTCTCTCCCGGGGACGATTTGACCGATTATCGCCCCCTCTTCCCCCACTTTCTCCAGCAATTCTCTGGCACTGTCCGGGGGTAAACACAAAACTAACTCAAAGTCTTCACCGCCGTATAAAGCCCATTCTAGAGCTTTTTCGGCTCCTACATATTCTTTCAGGGTTGGATGCAGGGGAATCCTCTCGATTTCAGCACCAACCCCACTACAGCGACAAATTTGAATTATGGCATCTGCTAACCCGTCACTGCTATCCATGCCGGCGATGGGAAATTGCTTGACAATTTTTTGTAAATGTGGTATGCAATCGAGTCTCGGCCGCGGCCGTTGATGGGCTTGGATTAATCGCTTTTTTTGGGCGGAATTTAAATTCCTGCCGGTTTCAGGGTGCAAGAGTAACTCTAATCCAGCCCGCGATAAACCGTGATAACCAGTAATAACGATACTATCGCCAACTTTTGCATTAAAACGTCTAATTTCTTCATTTTTTGCCACTTGTCCCAGGGCAGTGATGCTGATGTTAATCTCCGTGGCCCGACAGACATCGCCACCAACGATCGCCGTCTGATATACTTGCAGACAAGAGCTAAGACCCCGATAGAGTCCTTCTAGCCAATCGATGGCTAGATCGGGAGTTAAAGCCAATCCTACCGTAATTCCCAGGGGTTCTGCCCCCATAGCCGCTAAATCGGATAAATTAGCCGCCGCCGCTCGCCAGCCCACATCTTCCGGAGAGGTGGTAATATCGCTAAAGTGGACGTTATTAACTAAAACATCAGTGGTGACGACGAGAGAGTAACCCTCTTTGATCGATAAAATCGCCCCATCATCACCGATAATCTCCGCAGGACAATATTTTTGCAGAATCGGTAGCAATCCCTGTTCACCCAAATCTTTAACGGTTAAATTCATAATTTCTGGGAATTGAACGATGCAGCTTCTAAAAAGTCTTTAGTTAAGGTTTGCGGCAAAAAGTTTTTCGTGGGGGTAGGGTGTGGGGTGTGGGGTGTGGGGTGTAGGGTTTTATCCATTTTCAGGTGGTCAATTACCTAATTTTCAGGGAAAAAGTCCCTAAAATTTCCCCCCAATCACTCCAATGGTCGGCACTTTTTGAGGGAAAAAAAGTCTAAAAGCGTTATCCAACAAGGTTTTTAGATTTATTCAGCAGACCCTAGTTAAGAGGATTGGCGCTGATTTTTTCGTAGGCGCGATCGATAATTCCCCGACCGCGCAAAAAGCCGGTATTAGCCCCCGGACAAAGATAGGAGAGGGTTTCTGGGCTAAAACGGTCTAAAATAGCCCTTTGCGATCGCAATTGCCGCAGCCAGTGGAAAGTTTTCGCGGTCTGTAGGGGTTGCGGTTGACCCTTGGTGTCGGGGAGAAGATGACGACCGGTAAATAAAACCCCCCCGTGACGGTTCCAGTAGAGACAGGAGGAACCGGGAGAATGGCCAGGAGTCCAAAAACCGCTACAAGTGGGAGATAACTGGATTTGCTGCTGAAAAACGGTAATTTGACGGTGAGGAAGCAGATAGGCTTCCTGTTCCTGTAGAATAATCTCACAATTAAGTAAACTTTGCAGAGAATCGCTCTGCTTACCCTGACCCCCGCGATGGGTAAAAAATAAGTAACGGACGCCTTTTTCTCGGAGAAAATCCCGCTCGCTCTCGTCGCAGCTAGGACAATCCACCAGAATATTGCCGGTATTTTCTACAATAAGATAAGAGGTTCCCCCTAGGGTTTCCCGATTAGGCGAGAAAGCGTATAAACCTTCTAGAATTAATCGAGGGGGTTTTGTGGTTTTGCTAACCTCTAAAGGAGACGATTCGGTTTCCGATCGCATGGTTTGCCTATCCAAATCACAATCAATGCGGTTTACAATTTAGCACGATCGATGACCGGGCCGGCTGAAATTAGCCGCTTTTTATTCAAGAGAAAAGAGCCGATATGGAAATGTGGTTGTTATTAGGGATTCTTGGCGGTTTCACTTATTTTATGGTCAAGCGTAGCGTGGCCAAAATCACGACAACACCAGTTTGGTTAATTTGGTTAGTCCTGATGACTCCGGCTCTAATTTGGACCGGCTGGACGTTAATCTATGGACAGGATACCCCCATGCCGGCATTTTTGCTGATCGGCCCCTTTGTGATCTGCCCTTTTTTGTACTGGTGGTTAGTACAAAAGGGTCGGGTTACTCCCCAAGAAAGCTCCCCATCACCGCTAGAAAAAGCGAATTTAGTCCTAGAAAATATTGATAATCCTGCACCTAAAAATGATTTAAAACCGATCACTGCTGAAGAGGAAAAATCCCTACGAGATTGTTTTCCTTGGGGTATTTATTATCTGCAAAATATCGATTATCGTCCCCAAGCAATTCTCTGTCGGGGCAAATTGCGAGCAGTTCCCGAAGAAGCTTATCAAGTGATTAAAAGCAATGTGGAAAAGGTTTTTGGAGATCGCTTTTTATTGCTTTTCCAAGAAAGTTTTCAGGGACAACCTTTTTTCGCTCTTGTGGCTAATCCCTGGCAGCAAAAAACAGAAACCATAGAAACTGAAAAAGTTACTCGCCCCTTTCTTGCCCTGGGTTTATTGTTATTAACTATCTTAACCACCACAGTGGTCGGTGCGGGATTAAGTGGCATTAACGCCCAACAATTAGAAAATAATTCTAGTTTATTATTGCAAGGTTTACCCTACAGTTTGGGCTTAATTGCTATTTTAGGACTGCACGAATTCAGTCATTATTCTACAGCAGTTAAATATAAAATTAAAACTACTTTGCCCTATTTTATCCCCATTCCTTTCTTCCTCGGCACCTTCGGGGCTTTTATTCAAATGCGATCCCCTGTACCCACCCGCAAAGCTTTATTTGATGTGGCGGTGGCTGGTCCTTTGGGGGGTATAATTATCGCTATTCCTCTACTATTTTGGGGATTGTCCCTCTCGGAAATAGTTCCCCTAACTAATCAAAGCAGTTTATTAAATTTTCAGGCCTTAAATCCGCAGTTTTCTTTTTTCTTGTCTATCGTAGCTAAACTAGCTCTCGGCAGTAATTTAATCGCAGGAAAAGCCATCCATTTACATCCTTTAGCGGTAGCTGGTTATGTGGGAATTATCGTTACGGCCTTGAATTTAATGCCCGTGGGTCAATTGGATGGTGGTCATATTGTTCACGCCATGTATGGGCAGAAAACCGCCATAATTATCGGTCAATTAACTCGATTATTCATGTTTATTTTAGCCCTAGTGCAGCCAGATTTTTTACTCTGGGCGATTATTCTTTTATTAATGCCAGTCAGCGATCAACCTGCTTTAAATGATGTCACCGAATTGGATAATAAACGAGATTTATTAGGTTTATTTTCCCTAGCTTTATTATTAAGTATTTTGCTCCCCCTTCCCGAAGCGGTGGCCCGTTGGTGGGGTATGTAAGCGACCGCATCAATCAACCTGAGTTCTGGGAAAATTATCGGTCAGTTAGGGAATAAAATCCCCATCTCCTACGTCAATGTGAGTTCGATGATCCTCACCCTCGATCACTTTAATCCACAAAGCTGAAGGTTGACAACCGCTCACCGATCACTGTTATATGGTTCTCAAGGCTAATTCTCAGAGAAAAAAGCGAGTTTCTCCGCAAGGGAAGTTAGGCAAATTTAGGTTAAAATTGCTGGCTATTCCGCTAATTTTAGCGGGTTTAGGCTGGTTGTACCTCGATTTACGTCAGCAGTGGCTAAAACCGGAAGCGATTTTTGTTTTGGGAGGTCATGCCGATCGAGAACGTTTTGCGGCAAAATTAGCTAAGGAATATCCCGATCTACCGATTTGGGTATCTTCCGGTAGTCCGCGACGATATGTGCAAAAGATTTTTAAAAAAGCGGGAATTCCCCCAGAACGTCTCCATCTCGATTACAATGCGCGAGATACTGTCACTAACTTTACTAGCCTAGCCGATCAACTGAAAGCCCAAGGTATTGATAGCGTCTATCTAGTCACTTCTGATAATCACATGAGAAGGGCGCGATTAGTGGGAGAAATTATTTTTGGTAGTCGCGGAATCGTGATTAAACCGGTGACTGTTCCCTCCCAATCACCCCCCGAACCCCTAGAAAAGTCCCTCAGAGACGGTTTTAGGGCAATATTATGGGTAATAAGCGGTTCCACCGGGGAATTTTGGCTAGAATCCGATTCTAGTCCCCCTCAGTTCCCAACCCGATCAAAATAAAATTATCTTGACAAAATTAACCACTTTATGTTAAGCAAAAACACCATTTTCGCCATCTTATTAATTTTTGTGCCGCTATCGATCGCCGGTTCCCTGTTACACTGGGGCGGAACGGTAGTTTTTATCACCGCTTGTCTAGCCATTATCCCCCTAGCAGCCTACATGGGGGAAGCCACGGAAGCGATTGCGGTGGTGGTTGGGCCAAATATTGGCGGTTTGATGAATGCCACCTTTGGCAATGCCACAGAATTAATTCTCGCCTATGTCGCTTTGCGGGAAGGTTTTATAGATGTGGTAAAAGCGACGATTACTGGCTCAATTATCGGTAATTTACTCTTAGTTATGGGATTATCGATGTTTTTAGGCGGTTTACGCTTCAAAGAACAGGAATTTCAACCGATAACCGCTCGTTTAAATGCTTCAGCTATGAATTTAGCGGTGGTGGCGCTCCTTTTACCCACTGCCGTGCAATTTACCTCCACGGGAGTCGGGGAAATAGTCCTACAGCGTCTATCCGTGGCCGTGGCAGCGGTGTTAATTTTCGTCTATGGTTTAAGTCTCTTATTTTCCATGAAAACCCACACCTATCTCTACGATGTCGGGGTTGCCGGTATTGAGGAGGAAAGCACTGGAGAAAGCACCGCAAGGCCGAAAATCTGGTTTTGGGCTTTGATTTTATTGATCGTTACCATCGCTGTGGCCGTAGAATCGGAGTTATTGGTGGCATCCCTAGAGGAGGCTACGGAACAGCTAGGTTTAACGGCGCTGTTTACCGGGGTGATTCTTTTGCCTATTATCGGTAATGCGGCCGAACACGCTACGGCTGTCACCGTCGCCCTTAAGAATAAAATGGATCTATCGGTATCTGTGGCTGTCGGTTCCAGTATGCAGATCGCCCTGTTTGTGGCTCCGGTTTTGGTTATCATGGGTTATATTATCGGTCAGCCCATGGATCTAAATTTTAATCCCTTTGAGTTGGTGGCAGTGGCTGTGGCGGTGTGGTTAGCTAATTCGATTAGTAGTGATGGGCGATCGAATTGGTTAGAAGGAATGTTACTCTTAGCTACCTATGCTATCCTGGCCTTGGCTTTCTTTTTCCATCCTCTCACCGCTTAAAGTTATTTCTTGGAGATATATAGACAATGACGGACGCTTTGGCTTAAGGGAGTGGTAAAACTGGCAATTTCGAGGATTTTACCGCCAGCTTTCCCTAGATTCTCCTCTAAACTTAAACTATCCTGCGCGGACCACTGACCACGATAGAGAATAGCGATTCCGGTCTTTTTCAGGAAAGGCAAAGCATAGTTAACACAGATATCCACATTACCTACCGCTCGCAAACAGACGATATCATAAGCACAGTTATGTTTAAGGTTTTTCCCGACGATTTCCGCCCGACCTAAACGAGTTTTCGTGTTATTTAACTCTAATTTGTCAATAACTTCTTCAAGAAAATTAATCTTTTTTTGGGTGGAATCTAAGAGAGTCACCGACCAATGGGAATATGCGATCGCAATTGGCAGCCCCGGAAACCCGGCCCCGGTCCCCAAATCGATGACTGATAGGGATTTTGTCAATAGATCTGGCTGGGATTTTTGTAACCAAGCTAAACCCGATAAAGAATCCCAAAGATGTTTTTCCCAAAACTCCTCCGGTTGGGTAATTCGGGTGAGATTAAAACGTTGATTACCCTCTAAAATCAACTCATAAAGTTGTTGAAATCGCGCTTGTTGGGCCCCATCGGGTTGCCATTCTAGGGTTTCTTGCCAAAGGTCAAATAATTCAGGAAGGATCATTAATTCAGTTATCAGTTATCAGTTATCAGTACAATTTAAGCCAATCCTTTCTCAGCCAACCATTGAGGATTATATAAACGAGATTGATAACGGGACCCACCATCACAAAGAACAGTAACGATGGTGTGGCCTGGTCCCATTTGTTTACCTAAAGCTACCGCAGCACCAACATTAATACCCACAGAACCCCCCATAAATAAACCATCTTTTTGTAATAGTTGATAAACAACTTTAATGGCAGTGGGATCATCAATTTGAATGGCATCATCTATGGGTGCGCCTTCCATATTAGCCGTAATACGACTATTACCAATCCCTTCAGTAATTGAACTACCTTCCAGGGTAATTGTCCCGGTTTTCACATAACTATATAAACCGCTACCCATCGGATCCGCCACCACACAACGCACCTGGGGATTTTGGTCTTTTAAAAACATCGCCACCCCCGCGTAGGTTCCCCCGGTTCCCGTGGCAGCCACCCAAGCGTCAATTTTACCGTCGGTTTGTTCCCAGATTTCCCGGCCGGTGGTTTCGTAGTGAGCGCGACGATTAGCCAGATTATCGAATTGATTAGCCCAGATAGCATTTTCCATCTCACTGGCCAATCTCCCCGATAATTTAACGTAATTATTGGCATCTCGGTAGGGAACGGCGGGAACAGTACGCACTTCTGCACCCAATGTTCTCAATAGGTCGATTTTCTCTTGGGATTGGGTATCGGGAATGATAATCAGGCATTTATAACCTTTAGCATTGCAGATATGGGCCAAACCGATGCCAGTATTGCCGGCGGTTCCTTCGACAACGGTTCCCCCCGGTTGGAGAGTACCGGCTTTTTCCGCTTCTTGAATAATATATAAAGCGGCCCGATCCTTGACCGAACCACCGGGGTTAAGAAATTCGGCCTTACCGAGAATCTCGCAGCCGGTTTCCTCGCTAAAACTATTGAGACGAATTAGGGGAGTATTACCCACCGCATCGACGAAACCATTTTTAATATCCATAATCTGTTATTTTTCGTGCTGTTCCTAGGCTGAGACGATTTTTTGTACCAAGGGATGACGCACCACATCGGCCCGCGATAGGTAACAAAAAGCGATCCCTTCTACTGATTTTAGGATTTTTTGAGCGGCAATTAACCCCGATTCCTGTTGTTGCGGTAAATCGGTTTGGGTGACATCTCCGGTTACTACCATGCGCGAACCGAATCCCAAGGGAGTTAAGACCATCAATGCGATCGCCCTTTCTCCACTGGGGAATTGAATCGTTGGCCAATTTCTACCACTTTAGCAAAATTGTTGTCTTAGCTGGAAATATTGATTAAATTGGAAGTTTTTAGCTGTTATTAGTTACTTAACCTAATATAGTGGTGGCGTTCTGTAAGGAGTCCCGCCGTGACTAACAATTCCATCGAGCCTTTGAATATTGGCAATACGATTAATACTGCCTTCCGTCTTTATCGTGATCGCTTCCAAACTTATGTATTCTTTGCTGTCCGCGCCTGTTTGTGGTCGCTTCTCCCCTTAGTTTTGCAATTAATTCTCAGTCAATTACTTTATCAAACAATTACCCCCGAACAAGGCAGCGATATTGGTTTACGTTTATTTCTTTTCCCAGTACAAATTTTCTCGGCCGCTAAGTCTCTTTTCAATAATGCGGTTATCTCACGATTAGCTTTTCAAGACATCATTTATCAGCCAGAAACTGCCGGACAAGCGGAAAAAAAAGTTAAGCCGAAAATGTGGCGCTTGTGGTGGATGCAGGTTTTGCTCGGTTTGTTGGGAGCGGCAATAATCTTGCCGATAACGCTGCCTCTGATGCTAGTCAGTTTTATCCCCATCCTTGGTGTATTGCTTATTTTAGCAGCTTTTTTCTGTCTTCCTTTTTTCTTCCTTTGGTTATCTGCTCGCATTTACATTGCCGAATTGCCCTTAGTAATTGAAGATAATTTAGGCAGTTGGCAAGCAATCAAGAGAGGTTGGCATTTAACTAAAAACTCGGCTTGGAGAATTGTGGGAGTGGTATTTATTGCCAGTTTATTAATTATTCCAGTTTATATTCTGTCAGGGGCTTTGGCTTCAATTCCCTTTTGGGTTAATTTTTCCTCTTTTTATAGTAGTTTGGAATCGGTAGAGGACTGGCAAACGCTCGCGGAAAATCCTCTTTTTTTCCGACAAATGGCGATGTTTTCCTATGGTATGATTACTGTTTTTGTACTTCTGAATATTTTATTAGTTCCTTTTTGGCAATCTCTCAAAAGTGTGATCTATAATCATCTTTTGGACTAGGAAAAAAATGATGGGGGAGAATACTAATAACTGAGCGGCTGTTGGTGTATCTAAATTACTTGTTAAGACTGTCTATGAGCAGGGGGTGGGGTAGTGGGGAGAGGGGAGAAAAAAGCTGACTCCTGAATTCTGTCTCCTCAATAATGACTTCTAACCCTGACAGGGGGACAAGAAGGCTGAAATCCATATAGCATAAGCTTTTCATGGTTTTGGCTCGAAAAAGTTCGCCGCACCATCTCTCACTTATTAATAATAATTCCTAGTAAGCTCGCTCCTATCCCTAATTCTTTCGTTAGCTTTTTGCCTAGAATCGCTAGATCTATTTCTAGCGAGAGAAGCCAGAAGCCTTTGTTGGCAAGTTTTCTAGCTCGCTTGTCCCCCTGTCAGCTTCTAACCCAATGGTAGATGTGGGACTATCTCAACAATCTGTTATCTTTCGTGCTGTTCGTAAGCTGAGACGATTTTTTGTACTAAGGGATGACGCACCACATCGGCCCGGGATAGGTAACAAAAAGCAATCCCTTCTACTGATTTGAGGATTTTTTGAGCGGCAATTAACCCCGATTCCTGTTGTTGCGGTAAATCGGTTTGGGTGACATCTCCAGTTACTACCATGCGCGAACCGAATCCCAAGCGAGTTAAGACCATTTTTAACTGTGCTGGGGTGGTATTTTGGGCTTCATCAACGATAACAAAAGCATTAGCTAGGGTTCGTCCCCGCATATAAGCTAAGGGAGCGATTTCGATTTTACCCCGTTCCATCAGGTCGGGAATTTTGGCCGCTTCGATAAATTCGTATAAAGCATCGTAGAGGGGACGCAAAAAAGGATCGACTTTTTGCTGTAAATCCCCTGGGAGAAAACCTAATTTTTCCCCCGCTTCCACGGCCGGCCGGGTGAGGATAATCCGTTCTACTTTATCTTCTAATAGAGCTTGTACGGCTAAAACGGCGGCTAAAAAGGTTTTCCCCGTGCCAGCAGGTCCAATACAAAAGGTGATATCGTGACTTTGAATCGCTTGGATATATTGACGCTGACGGAAGGTTTTTGCCCGAATTAGCTCCCCGCGACGGGTACGAGCGAGAATATCCTGCTGTAGTTCTTTATACTCGCTAGAACGCCCCGTATCGAGGGCATGGATAGCGGTCATAATATCGGCTTCGGCGATTAACTTGGCCTCTTGCCATAAAATACTTAAGGAGCGTACAATCGCTGTGGCACGCTCCACCGGGGTTGGTTGTCCCGCAATCCGCAATTCCAGGCCTCTGAGGACTAAATTCGCCCCAGTTTGCCTGGCTATCAATTTGAGGTTAGCTTCTTGATGACCCGCTAAAGCGATCGCACTTTCTGAACTGGGGAATTGAATCGTTTGCCAAGTTTCCGTCATGCTTGGGGCTAAATTATCCTTTGGCTGTTTCTACCACTTTAGCAAAAGCGACGGGATCGAGGACGGCTAATTGGGCCAACATTTTCCGATTGAGGAGGATATTAGCTTTCTTTAATTGTCCGGTCAGTTGGCTGTAACTGATGCCCTGTTGACGAGCAGCCGCGTTAATGCGGGTAATCCAAAGACGACGAAAATCGCGTTTCCGTTTGCGACGGTCTCTATAGGCATTCCGCAAGGCCTTCATTACCTGTTGGTTAGCGGTACGGAATAAGCGCGAGTGGGAACCGCGAAAACCTTTGGCTAATTTGAGAACTTTTTTGCGTCGCTTGCGGGCGACATTCCCCCGTTTTACTCTAGACATGATAATCCTTTAGACAATTTTTCTGGAAAACTTACAAATAGGGCAACATTAAGCGCACTTCCTTCTCGTCGCGCTCGTTTACCAGGGTAATCTGGGACAAACGACGGCGCTTGCGTTCGGCACTTTTATGATCGAGTAGGTGATTTTTGAAGGCTTTGCGACGTTTGATTTTTTTGCCGCTTCCCGTGGCCTCGAATCGTTTGGCCGCCGCCTTTCGCGTTTTTAGCTTGGGCATAAACTCCCTTTTATTAAATCGACACAATCACTAATACTATCACAAATAGAGGACTTTAGGCAAGGAGTGGCCAAAAGATTCCCCGGCTCATCCTTACTTTGGCCAGGTCTGTGCTTGGGAATTAAATCAATCGGGAATTTTCCCCTGCCTCTTGATCGAATCGCTAAGATCCAGATAATGTCTCGCGTTAACACGCATCTGGAGAAGTTATGGCTAAAACCCTACTAGAACAATTACGCCAATTTACAGTGGTTGTTGCCGATACCGGCGATATCCAAGCGATCGAAGCTTTTACCCCCCAAGATACCACCACTAACCCCTCCCTGATCACGGCCGCGGCCCAAATGCCCCAATATCAGCCGATTGTCGATCAAACCCTACAAGCGGCCAGAAAAGAATTAGGAGAGCAGGCCACCCCAGAAGATGTGGCCAAATTAGCTTTTGATCGCCTAGCGATCGGTTTTGGTCTGCAAATCCTGCAAATCGTCCCCGGCCGCGTCTCCACCGAAGTAGATGCTCGTCTTTCCTACGATACCCAAGCTACTATCGACAAGGCCCGTTATCTCATTTCTCAGTATGAACAAGCAGGTATCTCTAGAGAAAGAGTCTTAATTAAAATTGCTTCGACTTGGGAAGGGATTAAAGCCGCAGAAGTCCTCGAAAAAGAGGGAATTCACTGTAATTTAACCCTATTATTCGGTTTTCACCAGGCGATCGCCTGTGCGGAAGCGGGAGTAACCTTAATTTCTCCCTTTGTCGGTCGGATTCTCGATTGGTATAAAAAAGAAACCGGTAAAGACTACGTTGGTGCTGAAGATCCCGGAGTCCAATCCGTTACCCAGATCTATAACTACTATAAAAAGTTTGGTTATAAAACCGAAGTTATGGGGGCAAGTTTCCGCAATATCGGTGAAATTTGCGAGTTAGCCGGCTGTGATCTTTTAACCATTTCTCCGAAACTTCTCGAACAATTGCAAGAGACAGAAGCCGATTTACCCCGTAAGCTCGATCCAGATCAGGCTGCAACCCTTGATATTGTCAAAATTGCCATGGATCAAGCGACTTTTGAGAAAATGCACGCCGAAGATGCCATGGCTTCTGAAAAACTAGCGGAAGGTATTCAAGGTTTTACCAAAGCTTTAGAATTATTGGAACAATTGCTGATTCAACGTTTAACCCAGTTGGAAGGTCAGTCAACCCTAGAACACGCCGCCGAAGATATTTTCCGAGTCTATGATCATGATGGGGATGGTTTCATCACCCGGGAAGAATGGGCGGGAACCGATGCGGTATTCGATGCGATCGATATTAACCATGATGGGAAAATTTCTCCCGATGAGATCGCTGTCGGTTTGGGTGCGGCTTTTCGTTTAGTGGAAGCTTAGAATTAGTTGTGAGTTGAAGGAACCGGCATCAGTCCCCACCCGCACTCACCCCCACCAGTGGGGAAAGTGCCGGAAGTGGGGAGCTTTTTACTGTTCACTGGTAACTGATCACTGATCACTGATTAAGCTGTCTCTTGGGCAGCGGCTAATTCCTCCAGTTTTCCCTGTTGATCCTTGGCGATACAGGATTGAATCACCTCTTCGATATCGCCATCTAAAATGCGATCGAGGGAAAAATTCTCATTTAAGCGATGATCGGTGAGACGATTATCCTTATAGTTATAGGTGCGAATTTTTTCCGAACGGGAACCGGTTCCCACCTGAGAGCGCCGCATGGAACTGACTGCTTCCTGTTGTTCCTGTAACTTTATATCGTACAATTTCGCCCGGAGAATCTGCATAGCTCGTTCCCGGTTTTGCAATTGCGATCGCTCTTCGGTGCAGAAAACCCGGATTCCCGTGGGTTTATGGATTAAATCGACGGCAGTTTCCACTTTATTGACATTTTGACCGCCTGCTCCCCCAGATCTAGCCGTGGTTAACTCAATATCCTTGGGATCGATATGCACTTCCACATCGTCCACTTCTGGCATAATTGCCACGGTAGCAGTGGAAGTGTGGACGCGACCACTTGCTTCCGTCAGAGGAACCCGCTGCACCCGATGGACTCCCGCCTCAAATTTCAGCTTACTATAGACGTTATCGCCTTTAATCTCTAAAATTGCCTCTTTAAATCCCCCCATATCCGCCGGAGATTCACTCAAAAGGCTAACTTTCCATTTTTGAGTTTCGGCATATTTTGAGTACAAGCGAACTAAATCCCCCGCCCAAATACTGGCCTCATCACCTCCGGTCCCGGCGCGAATTTCCAGCATGATATTCTTTTCATCGAGGGGATCCCGGGGCAGCAGCAGAATTGTTAATTGGTCTTCCAAAGTGGCGATTTTTGCCTCTAATGCTGCCACTTCTAGGGCGGCCATTTCGCGTAATTCGGGATCGCTGGCGGATTCTTTGAAGATTTGTTTCGCACCGATTAAATCCTCTTGACTTTTTTGCCAAATTTCGTAGGTGTTGACCGTTTCCTCTAGGGAAGCGCGGGATTTGGCCAGACGATGCAATTCACCCGGATTACTGGTGACATCGGGATCCGCTAGACGACGGGTTAATTCTGTGTAGGTCTGTTCTACAGATTGCAGTTTGTTGAGTAAATAACTTTCAGCCATAATCGATAGCCACAAATAGGGTTAAACGGGGTTAATTTGAAGATAACCCGCAAATTCTTTGGATTAGAAGCGTCTGAGAGATAATAGAGACACAATCCTTTTAATTTTCTTAATTTTCTTTGTCTGGAGTTCTTCGAGCTAGGAAAAATCCCGCTCAACTGCTGACAGTAAGTCAGTTTTGCTAATACTTAGAAATATTTTTAGGCCAGCAAGCGGCAAGGGAAGACATTTTTTTCTTAACCAGATTATTCCTATATCTGAAGCTATCATTTTTTGGCCGTTTTGAGCAAGTAATCTTAAATTCTGTTTAAAGGTGGGGAATTGGGGTGTGGGGTGTGGGAAATTGGGGAAGTGGGGTGTGGGGAGTAGGGTGTGGGGTGTGGGAAATTGGGGAAGTGGGGAGATCGGAGATGGAAGCAGGGAGAAAAAAGCTGATAACTGATAACTGATCACTGATAACTGATAACTGATCACTGATAACTGATCACTGATAACTGATCACTGAATACTAAACCTGTCGGAAAGGGGGACAAAAAATGCTAGGATGGCGACAGCACAGAGAAAAGTGAAAGAAAGGAATATAGCTTTACATGGAAGAGTTTGACAAGTCAATATCCTTTGATGGCAGGGATATTCGACTAAAAATAGGGCTTTTAGCCCCCCAAGCTGGCGGTAGTGTTCTGATCCAATCGGGAGAAACGGCGGTTTTAGTGACAGCAACCACAGCCAAAGCCAGAGAAGGAGTAGATTTCCTGCCCTTAACCGTTGATTACGAAGAAAGATTATACGCCGCCGGGCGCATCCCGGGAGGATTTTTGCGTCGTGAAGGTCGTCCCCCGGAAAAAGCAATTCTGACCGGTCGTTTGATTGATCGCCCCCTGCGGCCCCTCTTCCCCAATTGGATGCGGGATGATATTCAGGTGGTCGCTACGACCCTCTCAATGGATGAGGAGGTACCCCCGGATGTTTTGGCCGTTACCGGGGCTTCTGTGGCGGTTTTGTTGGCAGGTATTCCCTTCCAAGGACCGATGGCAGCGGTGCGCGTCGGTTTACTGGGGGATGAATTTATCATCAATCCCACCTACAAAGAAATCCATAACGGAGAATTGGATTTAGTGGTGGCCGGTAGTCCTGAAGGGGTGGTGATGATCGAAGCGGGAGCCAATCAGTTACCGGAACGGGATATTATTGAGGCGATCGATTTTGGTTATGAAGCAGTGCGCGACCTGATCACCGCTCAACGGGAATTGATCGATCAGTTGGGTATTCCCCTCGTCACCCGAGAAGCACCAGTAGTAAACGAAACCGTGCAGAATTTCCTGAGAGAACAAGCTAAAGAGGAAATTAAACAGATTCTCTGTCAGTTTACCCTCAGCAAAACCGAACGGGATGAGAAATTAGAGGCGATCGAAAATCGGATCAAGGAAACTATAACCGCTCTCCCCGACGAAGATACCTTAAAAGCTCCAACTCTGGAAGAGCCGAAGTTAATCGGTAATCTCTTTAAGGATCTGACCAAAAAACTGATGCGTGCCCAAATTATCGAGGATGGGGTGCGGGTTGATGGTCGCAAACTGGACGAAGTACGGCCGATTTCTTGCCGGGTGGGAGTTTTACCCCGTCGGGTTCACGGTAGCGGTTTGTTTAATCGCGGTTTAACCCAGGTGCTTTCGATCGCCACCCTTGGCACCCCCGGTGATGCTCAGGATTTGGGGGACGATCTCCATCCCGAAGATGAAAAACGCTATCTTCATCACTACAATTTCCCACCCTTTTCCGTCGGTGAAACCCGTCCCATGCGTTCTCCCGGCCGTCGAGAAATCGGTCACGGTGCTTTAGCGGAAAGGGCGATCGTGCCTGTCCTTCCCCCCCAGGAGGAATTTCCCTATGTGCTGCGGGTGGTGTCGGAAGTCCTCTCTTCTAATGGTTCCACCTCCATGGGTTCCGTGTGCGGTTCCACCCTAGCGCTGATGGATGCCGGTGTTCCCCTGAAAAAACCCGTTAGCGGTGCGGCCATGGGTTTAATTAAAGAAGGGGAAGAAGTGCGGATTTTGACCGATATTCAGGGTATTGAGGATTTTCTGGGAGATATGGACTTTAAGGTGGCTGGTACTGATTCTGGCATCACCGCTCTCCAGATGGATATGAAAATCCCCGGTTTAACCATGGAAGTGGTGGCCAAGGCGATCGAACAAGCTTTACCGGCCCGCAAACATATCCTCGAGAAGATGTTAGCGACCCTAGA
Organism: Microcystis sp. M20BS1; assembly: GCF_020245305.1. Classification (NCBI taxonomy): domain Bacteria; kingdom Bacillati; phylum Cyanobacteriota; class Cyanophyceae; order Chroococcales; family Microcystaceae; genus Microcystis; species Microcystis sp. M20BS1. Next base: position 41,029 of record NZ_JADBUZ010000045.1, read on the forward strand.
AAAACCCCGCACGGAATTATCTCCCCACGCACCCCGGTTATTGACGATCAAGATCGATCCGGATCTGATCGGGTTAGTCATCGGGCCAGGTGGTAAGACGGTTAAAGGGATTACTGAACAGACCGGCACGAAAATCGATATCGATGACGATGGGACTGTGACTATTTCCTCCACCGATGGGGAACAGGCCGAAAAAGCTAAACGACTGATCTACAATATGACCCGCAAACTCAATGAGGGTGAGGTCTATCTCGGTCGCGTGACTCGCATTATCCAAATCGGCGCTTTTGTGGAAGTTTTGCCGGGGAAAGAGGGAATGATCCATATTTCCCAATTGGCCGAGGGACGCGTCGGTAAGGTCGAAGATGAAGTGGCCGTGGGGGATGAGGTGTTAGTCAAGGTACGCGAGATCGATAGTAAAGGTCGTCTCAATCTCACTCGTCTCGGTATTCATCCCGATGAGGCCGCTGCTGCCCGTAAGGCTGCTACTGTAGTCTAGGTGAATTTTTTGTTCATGGTTAACTCTCGATCGCTCGATCGAGAGTTTTTTTTATCGAAAAAATTGCCTAAAAACGGCAATAGAGACGCAAAAACCACGCCTCTATCCCGGTATTTTCCCTAGATATTGTTTCTGACTACCAGCTAGACTTGACCACACCGGGTAAAAGACCTTGGTGGGCCCATTCGCGTAAAACGTTGCGGGATAAACCAAAATCGCGATAGTATCCTCTAGGTCTGCCGGTCGTTAAACAACGGTTACGGTGACGACTAGGAGCGCTATTGCGGGGTAATTCCTGTAATTTTTGGTGAATTGCCAGTTTTTCTTCAAAATCTTCGGCGGTGCGGAATTGTTCTTTTAGTTCCGCTCTTTTAGCTTCGTATTTTTGTCTGAGACGAGCGCGTTTTTTCTCGCGTTCTACCATCGATTTTTTTGCCATGGGGTTTCTCGAAAAAGATTTAACCTGTAAAGACAGCATTTCCTATTATAACCTGAAACACCGGTGACAAAGGTGACATTTGTTGATATTAATTCTGAAAGTCCTAGTTGAAAATTTTCTATGTCTGAATCGCCTCAATTGCTCCAACAACGTCTTTTTTATCAAGGTCGGGTCTTTCAATTTGAAGTCTCGAAACTGCGTTTACCTAACGGTGTCGAGGGAGAATGGGAATGTGTGCGTCATCCAGGGGGTGCTTTAGCAGTTCCAATCACCAAGGAAGGTCAATTAGTTTTAGTACGTCAGTATCGATTTAGTTTGCAAGCTCGAATTCTGGAATTTCCCGCCGGAACGATTGATGAAGGAGAAGACCCCGCTACGACGGTAAAACGAGAATTAGAGGAAGAAGCAGGCTATCGGGCCCATAATTGGCAATCTCTGGGTAAATTTGCCCTGGCACCGGGTTATTCCGATGAATATATCTATGCTTTTCTGGCGCAAGATCTGGAAAAATTAAGCTTGCCCCCCGCTCAAGATGCCGATGAGGATATAGAAGTGGTTTTTATGAGTTTTGAGGAAATGGAATCAGCGATCGCCAGGGGAGAATCGATCGATGCTAAAACTATTACTAGCTTCTATCTGGCCCGTTTAGCTCTTAGTTAATCTTTTCAATCACCGTTTGTCCTAGTTGAATCAACTCAAAACCGATAAAAAGGCTTAAAATCACAGTGACAGCCTGATTAAGTAGGGGTATATTGCCTTTGCCTAGAACAGAAGCGACGAATTTGACCACAACCAAAACGAGAGCGCTAACAACGGCGATTTTGACGGCTATCATAGACTAATTTTTCCTCACGGTTAACCGAATTATACTATTTCCAGACTTTTTCTGGCTAGTTTCATCTTGGGTTTGATACAAAATTTAGCATTTTGGTGGAGAGCGCTCCTGTCATTGCCAAAAATGCCCGGTTTTTTGTTAAGAATTGTAAAATGTAGTTAGATTTATTTGATCAGAAGAGGATTCATGTCTAACCAAGAATCGATTTTTCCATTCCCTCAAAAACCAGTGTATTCCTCCCCATTCAAGTCGATTTTAGCGATAATATCAGTTATCTTAATTATGTTAGCAGTGATCGGCGGACTAATGATGATCAGTTTATCATTATCTTGGCCAGAACACAATATTTATCGATTACTCCTTGGTTTAGTAGAAGATTTTTTTAATCCCTTTGCTTGGATTAAAGTTCCCACGGTTGCTCATAGCTATCAATTATTATTACCCACGGTTATTCTGCTAATTTTTACGCAGTTAATCATGTTCTTGTCTCCGCATCCGCAAGTTTGGTCAAGATTAGTCATTATTTCTATCACTCTCGCTATCACCCTGCGCTATCTACTCTGGAGGATTCTGGAAACCTTAAATCTTTCTACTCCTCTCAATGGCTTTTTTAGTTTACTGCTTTTAGGTATTGAGATGATAGTTTTAAGTAGTAGCATAATTCAGTTAGTTTTAGTCTTAACCACGAAGGATAGACGCAAAGAAGCTGATTTTTATAGCCAAGCAGTGATCAATAAACAGTATTTGCCCACGGTAGATATTCTGATTCCCACCTATAATGAGCCAGCCTTTATCTTAAAAAGAACTATTATCGGTTGTCAAGCCCTTAATTATCCTCATAAAAATATTTATATTCTCGATGATACCCAGAGATCAGAAATTTATGAATTAGCAGAAAAATTAAATTGTCATTATCTGACTCGTGAGGATAGAAAAAATGCTAAAGCAGGTAATTTAAACCATGCTCTCAAACAAACCCAAGGGGAATTAGTGGTGGTTTTTGATGCAGATTTTATTCCTTGTCAGAACTTTCTAGAAAGAACTGTTGGCTGGTTTCAAAACCCCAAAATTGCCTTAGTGCAAACTCCTCAAAGCTTTTATAATACCGATCCTATCGCCCATAACTTAGGTTTAGAAAATATCGTTACTCCCGACGAAGAATTATTTTATCGTCATATCCAACCAGCTAAAGATGGTGTGGGTAGTCCTGTTTGTGCTGGCACTTCTTTTATTGTCAGAAGAAAAGCCTTAGAGGAAGTGGGATATTTTAATATAGAATCTATTAGTGAAGACTATTTCACTGGGATTGCTATCTCTGCCAAAGGTTATGAAGTTATTTACTTAAATGAAAAACTCAGTGCTGGTTTATCTGCTGAAAGTTTATCAGCTTATTTACTGCAAAGATTGCGCTGGGCAAGGGGAACTTTACAGGCATTTTTTATCAAAGCTAATCCCCTAAAAATTGCGGGATTAACTCTACCTCAAAGATTGGCACACTTAGAAGGAATATTATTTTGGTTTTCTCCCTTAGCTCGTTTATTTTCTTTGCTTATTCCTCTCCTTTATATCTTTGGATATATCGTACCTTTGAACATTACCATCAATGAGACAATATATATCTTTTTACCCTACATGATGCTGCAGTTAGCCACTTATCACTGGTTAAATTCTCGCTCGCGCTCAATTGTTTTTTCTGAGGTACTATCGATGATTATTTGTGTACCTACATCCCTAACAGTTCTCCATGTTCTTTGGAAACCCTTTGACAAAGGATTTCAGGTGACACCCAAGGGAATTGCTCGCCAAAATTATCAATATAATTGGCACTTATCTTACCCATTGCTGTTTTTTCTCACCATTACCTTAATTAGTATTTTCTTTAATTTACACCATCATAATTATCAAGAAAGTCCCCTAAATTTTGGCTTAATTTTGGCTATATATAACGTGGTTATTATCATGACTGCTCTGGTGGCTTTATTGGAAGCTCCCCTCACCCTAGAAACTGAATACCAAGTGCTGGAATCTCCTGTTAAATTGATAACAGAATCGGATATAATTATACAGGGCAATCTGAAAAAACTTTCGGAAATAGGAGCAGAAATTAACCTAAGGGAACCCATCTACTCAGAAAAGTTACTCCTAGATATTTTAGGCGAAGATTTGCGTCTATATGCTCATCTAGTCAATCTAGAAAAACGAGGCAAAATCTGGCAAGCAGCCCTTAAATTCCAGCCACTTACCCTATCAGAGCAGAGAAAGCTAATTACTTTTTTATTCTGTCGTCCCCAGCGCTGGCAACCGAAAAATACGGCAGGAGAATTACAATCCCTTTGGTTGTTAATTATCAGCTTTTGTCGGGGTATAAGCTTGATTTGGCGGGCATTTTTGAATGAAAAAACAGCCCTTTAGTTAAGTCAAAAGTCGAAAATAATTATCAAAAAACTATTGGCTGACTATCCTATCAACTGGTCTTTGTCTGTGATTTTACTCACAGTGCTATCCCTGTATTATCACAGTTGTCACTTGACCAAAAATTGATTAGTAGTTAGGTGTTAAAAAATGTCAGATACACCCCTTAATAAGGGAGAATCTGCCCCCCCCCTTATCAAGGGGGGCAGGGGGGGTCCATCTTCAATTTAATTATAACCAGCTACTTGTTATTATAATAAAAGTAACCATTCTTAGATGGACTGGCTTATGAAAAATCGTTTATACCTTCACCTGATGGCTAATAGGGAAAAAGGGTTTGCCTTGCCTCTTGCCGTGTTGATTGGACTTATCCTCATGGTGACAGGAATAACTATGATGATGCGCGCCCAAGGAGACCAATCGAAAGTAATTGCCCAAAAAGCCCGGGCTGATGCTTTAAGAAGTTCCGAAGCTGGGGTAACGCGGGTGCAGGATTTACTTAATAGCGTTCGAGTTATGGCAACGGTTGATAGTAATTGTGATTCCGGCGATTGTTGGGAGAGGGCCGAAGTGGTTACTAATCTCAGTCCCAATTTACAAAGAGATTTAAAAGAATTAGACATTGCTACCACCTGTGCTGATCCCAGTCGTAATAACGAAATTGAGAACAAAATCCTCGCACCCACAGAACAACGAGCAGTAAATCCAGGATTAAGCGATTTGGCTAGTGGTCAATGGTTTGATCTCGGTAATAATCGTTATTATCGCGTGGATCGCGTGGTTGGATACAATTTTACCCCAAGCTCTGACCCCAATATTTTGGGTTGGGGAGTTCTCACCCTAGAAGGACGTTCTCGCACCAGTGCCGAAACAGACCTAACTAATACTGATATCGATAGAGATAGTGGCGATAATGCCGCCTCGCGTAACCGCGTGGTGGTAACTATCCCGATTCTGCCTTCCCGTCCCCTCGCATTCACTCGTACCACGGTTCCCGCTTTGTGGGTGAGCGAGGGAGCCATGGTAAGTGGCGAAGATAGTGCTGACTTTCAAGGGGATGTGGTGAACCTAGAATGTGATGTTAAGAGGAATGACATTAAACAGCCCACCCCTGCACTCAATCCCCCCTACAAAGCGCAATTTATTGATAACACTATTGTGCCTTTCCCCAATTTACCGGAGCCTCCCACCAGCCCTCCCCCTCCCCTTGGTCAGCAAAACCTGGCACTTACCAGTTCTGAAACTTTTCCCCGACTGGGAGACACCCCATCTCCTAACGGAGTGTACGAGTATATCGTTGATAAGATCGAATTGGGTAGTAGCCAGAGGATTACCATTACTCCAGGGCAACGGGTAGTTTTCTATGTTAAAGGTAATATTGATGGTGCGATCGAACACGACTGCAGCGGCGTTATCCCACCTACGGTTTGTAAACCGGGCAATCTACAAATTTATGCCGATGGCTCAGGTTCCACCGCGCCGCAAGTTTGTCTAAGAGTCGGTCCAAACCAAAGACTAGAAGCGTTTATCTTTGCTCCTGACTATTCCCTCGGTAAAAGCGGTAACGGTGCTTTCGTCGGTGCTGCCTGGGGTAAAAATTGGGGCAAAAATTCAGGCTGTGTCTCAGGTAACAATGCTGTTGCTGTAACCCAAGGGGTAGAATGGACTGAATTAATCACAAACCTGAAACCCGATGACAGTGACTTAGATGAAGCGGCGAGGTATTTGCCCCAACTTGGTAAGATTGCCAATTGGTGTGAGGAACCCATACCGGACGATGGTGATACCCCCACGGAGCCATCTAAGTGTGTACCCACTTTCCCAACTCCTTCACCCTCTCCCTCTCCCAGTCCCTAAAAAAGTTTAACTTATCGGGTTGATGAGGGGGGTTGAGGATTTCGGTTCAGGACAGGTTTTATTGGTGAAATCACAGCGATAAATTGCCGGTTTTTGCCAACTGAGGGGAATTTCCAGCAAATCCCTCGAACCGGTCATGGCTTGTCCCAGAAAGAGAGCCAGAGCGATACAATTGAGAATTGTATGGGCGATGCGCCAACGATGGGAACGGTCTTTATAGATATCTTCAACAATGGCCAGAGAGAAAATCATCAGTAATGATGCGGCCATGCCGATATAGTAGTGGGACCAGTACCATTGGGCCGAGAGTCGCCAGACCCCATCCTGAGAACCGATAATAATTAAACCGATGCCGGTCAAGGTGGCAAAAATTCCGCGCCAGAGAGCTTGTCTAGCGCGGTAGAGACAGACCAAAGAGGCAATGGTGACAAAAAACATCAAAATCACAAAAAAGGCCTGAAAGGAGTCTAATTTTCCGTCTTTTTGTTTATCGACAAAACCATTAAAACCGTAAACGACCGAGTAAGCTAGTGCTAACAGGTTAACCCCTACCACTGTACCCGTTAACCAGCGGCCTAAGCGTAGATGTTCTGGCCCGACCACTGGCGGAATTTTACTTTTATTTCCTGCAGCGGTTTCTAAGCGACGTTGACGGGTTTGCCAAGCAAAGTTAACTACGAGGCCGATAATGGGGAAAACGACCACTATCGCTAGGACAGGATGAATGAGAGCCAGAAAATCGACGAATTGCATATAAATATCCCGAAAATAGTCAGCAGAAAATCTTCAATAGTTGACAAGCTATAGCCTTGTTTTTTTTAGCTTATCGCAGATATCAGGAGGCAAAAGGCAAAAGGCAAAAGGCAATAGGCAAAAGGCAAAGGGCAGCTTTATTCTCCCCACACCCCACACCCCACACCCCACACCCCACACCCCACACCCCACACCCCACACCCCACACCCCCACTTCGGCCTAGGAACCTCTTTGATAATCGGCTAATCTAAAAGCAGCAATCCCTAGATTCAATCCTGACTATGAAACTACAAGAGCTTTTAACAACTATCCCTCTGGTTTCCCCGATTTCTTCTCCTATCGCTTCTATTACCGAGATTACAGGAATTTCTACTAATTCCCATGCTTGTCAACCGGGAGATTTATTTATCGGTTTACCCGGTACTCGCGTCGATGGGGGGGAATTTTGGCGTTCCGCTTTGGAAAGCGGGGCCCTAGCGGCGCTTATCTCCCCAGCAGCCGCAGCTAAATTTCCCCCCCCGGAGGATGCTTGCGTAATCGTTGTGGCAGATTTAGTTACTGCCACTGCCGCGATCGCTGCTAAATTCTATCATTATCCGGCCCTTACCCTAAAATTAATCGGTGTGACGGGAACCAACGGCAAAACCACCACCACCCATCTAATTGAATATTTTCTCAGCCAAGCAGGGATTCCCACCGCGTTATTCGGGACTCTTTATACCCGTTGGCAAGGATTCCAAGAAACTGCTAATCATACCACCCCTTTCGCTAACGAGTTACAAGCGAGTTTAGCCAAAGCAGTGAGCGCCGGCAATGAAATCGCCGTCATGGAAGTTAGTTCCCATGCACTGGATCAGGGACGGGTACAGGGTTGTACTTTTCCTGTGACGGTGTTTACCAATCTCACCCGGGACCATCTCGATTATCACCTCGACATGGAGGATTATTTTGCCGCTAAAGCTAAATTATTTAGTCCCGATTATCTGCAAGGTAAGGCGATTATTAACCTTGATGATGCCTACGGTCAACGTTTAGCGGCCTCCCTCTCTCCTCAACAGGTTTTAACCTATAGTGTGTGCGATGCTCGTGCCGATTTTTATACTAAGGATTTACACTATCAACCCACGGGAGTGGAAGGGGTGATGGTGACTCCCCAAGGGGAAATAGCCTTTGCTTCTCCTCTGGTGGGTCAATATAATCTAGCTAACCTCTTAGCGGCGGTGGCGGCAGTGTTAGAATGTGGTGTAGATTTAGAGACAGTAATCGGTCAAATTCCCCAGTTTTCAGGAGTACCGGGGCGGATGGAACGGGTTAGCATCGCTCCCGACCAAGATATCAGCGTCATTGTCGATTATGCCCATACTCCCGACAGTTTAGAGAATGTTTTAAAAGCAACACGTCCCTTTATTTCTGGTCGGATGATTTGTGTTTTTGGTTGTGGCGGCGATCGAGATCGGACAAAACGGCCGTTAATGGGGAAAATAGCGGCAGAATTAGCAGATTTAGCCATAGTTACCTCCGATAATCCCCGCACAGAAGCTCCCGAACGAATCCTTGAGGATATTATCGCTGGCATTCCCCCAGAAATTACTGTTCAGGTAATTAGCGATCGCGCTTTGGCCATTGACACGGCTATTCAAGCAGCACAACCGGGAGACGGAGTAATTATTGCGGGTAAAGGTCACGAAGATTATCAAATTTTGGGGACGGAAAAAATCCATTTCGATGACCGCGAACAGGCCCGGGCTGCTTTGATGAAAGGGAAAAAGTGATTAGGGGTGTTGAATTATCAAGAAAAGCTAAGATTAGTTGACAATTAGCAGAGGTAGCCAATTTTAAAATCTGTGGTAAGCTAAAAGAGTTAAGGAAAAAATCCCAGTTAACAAGCAAACGCCATCTTGATAAGTTGCCCCTGCGTTAACTAAGCAATGACACAAAAAAGCGTTACAGGCGCTTTGAATGTCTCATATCTCTGGTTTTGGACTTTCGGAGATACCTCCTCTTGAGGAGAATCTCTGAGGGTGCATTGTTGAACTGTCTTAGCAAAAAAGTATCGGTCAACTGGTGACTCTATATGACCTACTGTCTTAATCCCGACTGTCCTCAACCGAAAAACGCCGCAACAGCGTTAATCTGCGAGAGTTGCGGTTCAAAACTTCTTCTCCACAACCGCTATCAGATCCTAGGCATTTTGGGAAAAGGAGGGTTTGGGGCAACCTTTGTCTCATCGGATTTGTCTCTACCAGGTACCCCCCTATGTGTGGTTAAACAACTGCGACCTTCCACTGACGATCCTAATGTTTTTCAGATGGCCAGGGAACTTTTTGAGCGAGAAGCGGAAACCCTAGGAAAACTGGGGGTTCATCCGCAGGTTCCCCGATTATTGGACTATTTTGAAGATAATCAACAGTTTTATCTAGTTCAAGAATACGTTAAAGGTCATAACCTGCACCAAGAGGTAAAAAAACGCGGACCGTTTAGCGAAGCGGGAGTCAAACAGTTTTTAAGTGAACTGTTGCCGATTTTGAAATATATCCACAAACAAAAGGTAATTCATCGGGATATCAAACCCGCTAACCTAATTCTTCGGGAAACGGATCGAAAATTGGTTCTGATTGACTTTGGGGCTGTCAAAAATCAAGTTAACACTGTTATTGCCAATGTCAATTCTCAAGACGCTTTGACTAATTTTGCCGTGGGTACCCAAGGTTATGCCCCTCCCGAACAGATGGCCATGCGTCCGGTCTATGCCAGTGATATCTATGCCGTGGGAGTTACCTGTATCTATCTACTCACGGGCATATCTTCTAAGACTATCGAAGTTGATGTCAATACAGGTGAATTACTCTGGGAAAAATTAGTCAAGGTGAGTCCTCAGTTTGCTAAAGTCCTGAAAACAATGCTGCAAGTCTCCATCCGTCATCGCTACAAATCCGCCCAAGAGGTAATGGATGCTTTAGACATGACCGCTTATGCCGATAGTCTAGCCCAAAGTTTAATCGCGGCTCCAATGGTTACTTCCCCGAAACTACCACAAGATTCAGGTCAAATAGCCACTTCTTCCGTTTCTAGCTCTCTCAACTCTAAATTTCGCTCCAAAAATAAAAATCCAGAGACCTCTCCAGATAATCTGCCGGGGGCGCAGATGGCCTTTTCAATAACTAATACAAATATACCATCTAAAAACAAAGACCACAGCAGCCCAGATATAACCTCACCGAAGAGAAAACGCCGCTTAGATGAAAAAGCGATTCTCTATGCTTACAATAACGGCCGGCGCAATTTCGCCCAGGAGGAATTATCGAATCTCAATCTGTCTAAAGTACAACTTTTGCGGGTAAATTTCTTTCAATGCAAATTAACAGGAACTAATTTACAAGGGGCGGATCTGTCCCATGCGGATCTGGGCCGGGCCAATCTCAGTCAAGCGATTCTCAAAAATACCAATTTAGATAATGCCTATCTCGGTTATGCAGACCTGGAAGAGTCCGATTTACGCGGGGCTAATCTCACCTGCGCCCGTCTTCGCCACGCTAATCTCAAAGATGCTAATCTTTGCGGGGCTAATCTCTCTGATGCCCAAGTAACTCGAGAACAAATCGCTATGGCAAAAACCAATTGGTTAACAGTTATGCCCAATGGTAAACGCGGTTGCTGGTAATCTTTTTTCAGTGATCAATAATCAGCAATCAGTAAAAAGACAAGGAAACTTCGATTTAATACTGTCACTTAAAACTCAAATCTGATAGCTGATAACTTACCCACTGATAACTGATCACTGATCACTGATTTAACCGCGGCTTTCCTTAAAGGTTTTGTAGGCGGTTTCGGAGTCGAAAATATGGCAATAATCAACGATTCGCTTCATTAATGCCCAAGAAAACTGGGTTTCTTTCAGGTGACTACCCCAATTTTCTTGGAGACTAGCGTGAACTTTGCGGAGGTTATAGGAAGGAATCGCCGTCGAGATATGATGGGGGATATGGACATTAATATCGTGACAGAGAATTTCTACCCAACGGGGATAGCTACAGTGAACTGTTCCTTCTAGTTGCGCTAAAGCTTGATTCCAGTCTTCAGGATGGAAAAATTGAATATCGGGGTCCGTGTGATGGACAAGGGTAAAGGTACTCATCCAAAAATGATAGACAAACCAAGGTACCACCCAAAATTTAACCAATCCCCAGACACCAGTGTAGAAAATGAGGGTTGGGAAAAAAATAGCGGCAAAAACTAGGACGACAATCATCGAAAAGCGGGCTTTTTCCCGTTCGTTCTCCTTGAATTGTTCGATATTGAAGTGTAGAATAGCCCAGTGGGCGATCGAACCGAGCCACCAGAAACGTCCGCGAATGCCGCGATAAAAGAGACGCACTAGGGGATTGGCCGAGTTAAAAGCTTCTAATTCCCACGGATCCCAAGCATTATCTATCGTTACCATGTTAGTTTTAGCATGATGGCGATCATGGAGGAAACGCCAGCAGTGGAAGGGATAGATAAGGGGTAAGAGGAAAATATGACCGACAAGATCATTAACCCAGGGTCGATTAGAAAAAGACCGATGACCGCCATCATGGGCGATCACAAAGAATCCCGTTAAAGCTGTACCCGTGAAAATCCAAGCTAAAGGCAGTAAATACCAGGGAGAATAAACTAGCATTGCATAACCGGCAATGACCGCCAAAATATTCGTAATTACACCAAACCAAGCTTTAAGCGGGTCTTTCTGGAAATATTCTTTGGGAATGCTTTGAATAATATCTTTCAGTTTAAAGTCTGGCTCGATCGAGGTGATCAACTCCCCATGCAATTTATCCGTCGTTGCCGTCATGAAATCTCCAATTACACTTAGGTGAACCCTTGACAATAAATCAGCTAGGAGGTTTAGCCAAATTCTGCTCTATACCACAAGCCAATTTTTTTGTCAATATATTTTTAACTTTAATTAATAAACTTCCGCGAAGCTTAATAATCCTTTACTTTATATAACATAAGAGGGGATTTTCTGTTTTGGCAAAATTTGCCTTTTGCCTCTTGCCTTTTGCCTTCAGAAGCTGATAACCGATAAAAAGCCCAAATATTGACTATTTTTAGACGTTTTTTAACGACTAGCTGTGTTTTCTAGGGATTTAATCTCCTCCTGTACCTTACGGTGTTCGCGATTTAACTGTTTTTTGACCGATTCGGGGAGTTGTTCCTGTTTTTTCAGGGCATTATTAAAGTAATCTAGTGCCAGTTTCAAAGAGCCAGTATTTTTATCCGTATTGCCTTGAATTCTCAGGATTTGACCCTTCAGATACATTAATTCCGGATTCTCGGGGGTCGCTTTCAGAGCGTTATCGATAAACCGCAAAGCCTGATCATACTGCTTTAAATCCCGGTAAGCTAGAGCGATACCTCGATCGACCAAGTAATCAGGACTCCCATAGGTTTCTAGCCGTTGAATTGCCTCTTGAGGACTAGAAAAGGGCAAATTAACCGCTAAAATCAAATCCATATAACCCTTTAACAGGTTCAATTCCGGATCCGTAGGATTAACCTTTTCTGCGGTTTCCAAATACTGAAACACCTGTTGTAATCTGGGGATGGCCGATACTGCTCCTTCGGTTTGAAAAACGTAGGTTCCCTCCAAAAAACTCCCCACCGCGAGATACAAATTTCCCCTTAAAGGGTCACTGTCCTGCATTTGTTTGGCCGCTGCCTTAGTTTTCTCGGAGTAGGTTTTGAGGGTGTTCCAATCCTGGTCGGTAAAAGCAAGAGAGGCACGCATAGCATGGGACAAAGGTTCTTGGGGTTCCTTTTCTGTGGCCTCAACAATTAATTTTTTTGCCTCTAGATAATTACCTTGTTTAAAAATAGCGTTAAAAGCGGCCTCGGTCTTATCACCAATCGGTCGGGGATTGGTTTTGCGGAAAGGATCTCCAGCTAACCCTGGACTAATCCAGTTAACCACTACCATAACAGCCAGCGAAGCACCGATCGCCATTTTTTTCGTTAAACCTAACCTCAGCACCATGGTCAAAAGTCTCCTTGAGCGAATGAAAAAATCTGTCACAATAGAAACGGGTTTCTAGACTTAATTTCCAGTTATTTTCCTGTCAATGCTTTATCTCAAAGATGTGGTTTATCATCCTCCCGCTGCCCTCAATCCCATTTTACAGGGGATTAATCTCGAATTAGCATCCCAAGAATTAGGTCTGATTGTCGGGCCCAGTGGTTCCGGAAAAACGACTCTTTTGGAAATTTTAGCAGGCTTTGCCGATAAAACGGCAGGGACGATTCACTGGCGCGACCAAGAATTAACGGTGCTGCACCTGCAACAATTAGGAGGAATCGTTTTTCAGTTTCCTGAACGTCATTTTTGCGGTAAAACCATCCTTGAGGAGTTGCGTCTCGGTCATCCGGAGATTAAAAGCGATCGCCTGACGGCGGCCTTAAAGGAGGTAGGATTAGAAAACATTCCCCTGGATACTTCTCCCCACAATCTTAGTGGTGGTCAACAGCGTCGTTTATCCCTCGCTGTCCAGTTAATCCGGCAGCCTAATCTGTTACTTCTCGATGAACCTACGGCCGGTTTAGATTGGTCTATGCGTCGTCAATTGGCTAAACTTCTCGCTAGTCTCAAACAACACTGGACTTTATTAGTAGTTAGTCACGATGCTGGGGAATTATTGCCTATTGCTGACCGTCACTGGAAAATTGAACAAGGACATTTGAGGGAAGTAATAAAGTAAAAAAACAGATAGTTGAGGTTTTGGGGTTTTGAGGTTTTGGGGTTTTGGAGTATTAGTTGAAATTTCCCCACTTCCCTATCTCCCCATTCCCCCATCTCCTATCTCCTGACTTGAAAGAGTATGAATTGTCTCCTAGGCACTTCTTAAAACTGGGGAACAGGCGTTCGTTATGTATGTATTATACATATAGGTTATGTATATATTGATTGTATATATAAGCTTGGGCATAATATAGTTAGTTATAAATAGTTGACTAGACAAAAAATGTCCATATAATGAATGGTTATGCGGTAACTCTCGCTGAATAAGGATAATGAGTATTAAGTTAAATATCGGGATATTATTTTTTGGGGTTTTCTTGTGGGGAGAGGCGGTTAAGGCACAGCTAGTCCCCACTAAGGGTTTATCTCCCTATGGTGAATATCGTCAAGAAATTCTCAATTTAGGTTGGAAGCCAAAACCAAGTATTGTTCCAGATTATGTACCAGGTTGGCCTGAAATTATTTGTGGAAACAGATTATGTAGTGCTACCTTTATTTCTCCCAATGGGAAACAAATTTTAACTTTATCTGTTTGGTTTGATGTTAAGCCTGGACACATAGATTATTATGTGGCTCCAGCTTTTGATATTGTTGAAGTTGAGCAAACAATTCAATAGACCTCAACCTAATTTAACTTAGTGCGATCACCAATCTCCCGGGTTGGGTACTCGCAACGAAACCCAACATCATTTTTAGCCTTGATTGTAAATTCTAGATAGTTTAAGCGATCGCCCCTTAAGAAAATGGCAATACAAACAACCTTTGCAGAGATTCTAGAAGCAGCCGAGCAACTTCCCCTTGAAGATCAAGAAAATCTCATTCATATTTTACAGAATCGTCTTCGAGATCAAAAAAGAACAGAGTTGTTTAGAGATGTTCAAGAAGCTCAACAAGAATTTGCACAAGGTCAATGTCAACCCATGACACCTGAACAAATCATGGAGGAAATCCTTTCGTGAATTTTGTTTTATTACGCTCGAATATACTTATTATAAATGCTCGAAAAGTTGTGAAAAAACAGGCTTTTTTAGTTCAAAATATCCAAGAAACTTTAGCTTTATTATCCGTAGATCCATTTCAACCTCGATTAAGAACACACAAATTAAAAGGGGAGCTTAAAGACTCTTATGCTTGTAGTATGGGCTATGATTTAAGAATTGTCTTTAAATTCGTTGAATATGAGCAGAAACAGGCAATTCTTTTGGAGTCAATTGGGACTCACGATGAAGTTTATTAGTGCGGATGATTATTACGCTCAGTTTGGAGAAACCGAACCAGAATCAAGATAAAAAACCCTAAGATGCCTCATTAACAGATATTTCAGCTTTTTTGAGGGCAATTTGCCATTCTAAGTCGGCTATTTCTCGCTCGAGTTCAACAATTTCACTATTAACTTGCTTTAAATCGGCGATAATTTCTTGTTTACTGCGTTTTCTACCGTAGATAGCCAGTTCATCCTCTTGTAATTTCTCAAGGATAGAGTCTAGGGAAGCGGTTAAATCGGCCGAGGGACTATCCATAATACCTAGACGCATCAATACCTGTACCGCTTTGACAACGTCTTGCTGATAAGCTTCTCTAGAAGGGTAATCTTGGGGGTTTTTGAGATTTAAAGCGTCAATGATATTCATAAGTAGTCGTGCAAAATTAATTTCCTAGTGAAGATAGGCAAGAGGCAAGAGGCAAGAGGCAAGAGGCAAGAGGTGGTTAGATATGTGTAATTAATTTTGCTTAGGTACTTATTCCATACTGTGATTATGTCACATTTACATACCTCAAGTTTCTAATAAATTCCCTAACAGGGATTGCAATATCTTTTATTCTAGAGTAGAAATGCTCGACCGAGAAAATATTGATAGAGTATTGATAGGAGACTGGGAAAAATTCAACTTTAAGAGGATTGTCACTGATGACAGCAGTTACCGAGAATGATCTGAAAAGGTTAGAAGATTTAATCGTTAGCGGACAGAAAGCGATCGAATCCCGACTGACAGCGATCGAGTCCCGACTGACAAACCTAGAAAATGGACAGAAGGCGATCAAAAACAGTTTAGGAGAAATTAAAGGGGATATTAAGGCCTTAGATGCCAAAGTTACGCGACTAGAAAAGCGGGTTGACGATCTCAACGCACGAGTCAACATTACCACCATTGGATTCCTTAGCATTGTCGGCATTTTGGTGACAGGAATGCTGACTATTGCCAGCAAAACAGTCTTTTTCCCCTAGTCCCTAGAATAACTTATTCGATCTGCGCCACCCTGTCTAAGGAAGCATCGAGACCGCTAAGACGGCCTAAATAAGTCGATATATGGTTCTGCTCGCTGTCTATGCCGGGGAGAAATCCCTGTGGCGTTTCTCCAGTGCGGAATGTAGGCTAAAAATTGGCCCGGTCAGGAAATCTTGATGTTAAATTCCCCAAAAATTGCGCTAGGATCGGCTTCATAGCACAGGAAAGGCGATCGAGTGGGATAACCGATCCTGTGGCTTGAGAAGGTGACTGTATAATTGTTAGAGTGTCAATAGATCAATTCCAGAGGAATCATGAGCAATATCCAAGACAAAATTCAAGAAGAGCTAGAAAATGCCAGAGCCGTCTGTAGTACGGAAGGTGCTACCTCTGGTGAATGTGCCGCCGCTTGGGATGCGGTGGAAGAATTACAAGCAGAAGCAGCTCACCAACGTCAAGACCACCCCCAAAAAACCTACTTCGAAAAGTATTGTGATGATAATCCCGATGCGGCCGAGTGTCGCGTTTATGACGATTAATGGAGTCGGGCAGCGGTTTTTTCTCTCCTCACAGTAGAATCCTAGCTTTAGGGCGATCTCAACTATAAAGAGATCGCCCCTCGTTTTCTTGTTTGTTGGTCAAGCTGTGGCCGATTTTAGCTGCTGCGTCCGAAGACAGTAAAATGTTGACAGTGTAATTATGTCTGAATAGTTTATGAATCAACTTTGGTTTCGTCCTCTCGTTTGGATAGATTATCGTTTAGCCGTCCTATTTACGGTGATTATTCCGGCAATTTTGTTGATTTGGTCTTTATTTGCAAAAATCGAATCATTACAGAAATTGTTGATTATCTATTGGCGAGTGGCTAGTCTTTTATTAATTACTGTATATTTAATGATTGCTTCCTGGCCGATTGGTTTTGTCACCAGTTTTTTAGCTAAGATTTTAATCCCGATTTCTCTCTGGTTTTGGGTGGATATTAACGATGAAATTAAAGATTTACCCGCTAGTCCGATTAAATTTGTCACCACTGCTTGGCGTTGGGCAGTAACTATCTATTCTCCTCTGGGCGCGATTTCTACCTTACCTTTTCTCTCCTGTGCTATGTCAGGGGAATTGCTAAATTCTCCCTATTGTCAGGTTTGGCAGGAAGCACCCTGGCAGTTTCGCGAGATTTTTCATTCAGAAGCTACTGCTAATGTTTTGGGCTTTTTTGGTTTGGTTGGTCTCTCTTTTTATACTCTCTATTTTGCCCATTTTCTTCTTATTCGCCTTGGCAAACAGGGACGTTCAGCTTTACAACAGTAAGTTTTTAGCTATCGATAATTAGCCATTTTTCTATGAATATTGGTCAACAACTCGAACAATACACCCTCAAAAATCCCCACGAGGTTTTATTAGTGACTATTGCTGTGGATGGGGAGGAGGAAGAAATCTCTATTTTTAAGGGTTTTTCTAGTTCTCTTACTCGCAGCACCCCCTACGATCCCGATATTCCGATCATTCCTGAAACGGCGACAATTATTAAGATAGATCGTCTTGCTAGTCCTTATCATCCCCTTAATCCTCGCTATATCCAAGAAAATCTTAGCTTAGAGGAAATGCAATTTTTACTGATTAATTGAACGGGTAATTTTGCTTGGATAATATCAGCACCCATCTCGATGGATTTAACAGCTTTTATTTACCTTCCACAAACCTTGTCTAGATAGACAAGAGGTAAATTTTGCGGCGTTTTATGGTAAAATTACCGGGGAACGATAATCTCTGCCAGCATTCAAGCTGTCAAAGTGGATTTCGTCCCCGGCATCGATCGAGAACAATCAAAAAACTGGAGAATAATCTGGAGAATCTATGCAGCTTAAACCATCTAAACAAGAACTATTACAAATTGAGTATTTAGCCACCGCTGCCACCGGTAAAAATATAGCTAAAGATCAGGGAAAAGATGTGATTGAAGGATTAACTAAAACCCCCAAAAGTTTACCATCTAAATATTTTTATGATCGGCAAGGTTCCCAACTTTTTGAAGAAATCTGTCAATTGCCAGAATACTATCCCACTAGGACAGAAGCGGCTATTCTCCAAGAATATGCTCAAGAAATTGTCGCCTATACAGGTCCCTGCGAATTGATAGAATTAGGTAGTGGTAGTTCCACTAAAACTCGTCTGTTATTGGACGCTTATTATCGGCAACAAAAATCCTCTAAATATGTACCTATCGATGTTAGTGAAACTATTCTCCAAGCTAGTGCCATAGAATTACAAAAAGAATATCCTAATTTACCGATTCAGGGGTTAATTGGAACCTATGAACAGGCCTTAGCTTATTATCAAAATGCTTCCGATAATACCAGAATGATTTTTTTCTTGGGAAGTTCAATCGGTAATTTTTCTGCGGCTGAATGTGATAAATTTTTAGGAAAAATTGGCACTGTTCTAAAAGCTGGAGATTATTTTTTATTGGGGATTGATCTCCAAAAACCGTCGGCAATATTAGAAGCCGCTTATAATGATGCTCAAGGGGTGACAGCCGCTTTTAATTTAAATATGCTTTCCCATTTAAATTGGCGTTTTCAAGCTGACTTTAACCTTGATTTATTTAGTCATCAAGCTATCTATAATCAAGATAAATCTCAAATTGAAATGTATTTAATTTGTCAAAAAACTCACCCTGTTCATCTCAAAAAACTCGATTTAACAGTTAATTTTCAAGCATCGGAGAGTATTTTAACAGAAATCTCGCGTAAATTTAACCTAGAAACTATGCAAAAAGACCTAGAATCAAAGGGATTAAACCCGCTCAAGGTTTTCACCGATCCTGAAAATTTATTTGGGTTAATTCTCTGTCAGTTATCCCTGTAATTAACGAAAACATTATCATCAGTAATAGAGGCACAAAAACATGGAAAAGATTCAAGCACAGGCTCCTATCTCTCTAAGTAACTGTAGTCGAGAAAATATACTGGACTATTTTGAAAATGCTTGGCAATTAGAAGATATGCTGTTAAAAAGCATCATCAAAGAAGAAGCTTTTTATTGTAACCCTGACGATTTAAGAAATCCCCTCATCTTTTATTTAGGTCATGCTGCCGCTTTTTATCTGAATAAATTGCAGATGGTTAACCTATTAAAAAAAAGCCCTAATTCTGACTACGAATCATTGTTTGGAGTGGGAGTAGATCCGGCAACTCCCGCAGAATTAAACTCTGCTATCGCTCAGATTCAGTGGACTAGGGTGGATAAAGTTTGGGAATATCGGCAACAAGTCTATGAAATTGTGGTCGAAATAATTAAAAATATCCCCCTCAATCTTCCTATTCATCCGCAGCATTCTCTCTGGTCATTAATGATGGGAATTGAGCATCAGCGTGTTCACTTTGAAACATCTTCAATGTTACTCAGACAACTGCCGTTAGACTGTCTGCAACGTCCTTCCGGTTGGCATTATGCCCCTTCTTTTGGTCAAGCTAGTCCTAATCAAATGGTGGAGGTTTCTGGGGGAATAGTAGAAATTGGTAAACCCCAGGATTCTCCTGTTTATGGTTGGGACAACGAGTATGGTTATCGTCAAGTTCAAGTTAACAATTTTCTGGTGAGTAAATATATGATTACCAACGGAGAATTTAAAGAATTTGTCCATAATGGTGGCTACGAAAATCCCAGTTATTGGGATGAGGAAGCTTGGCAATGGAAAAATCATTATCGAGTCAAATATCCTAAATTTTGGCTGGTAGATGAGGGAGGAAATTATCAATATCGATCCATGTTTGATGCTCTCGATTTACCTCTTGATTGGCCAGTAGAAGTTAACTATTATGAAGCGATCGCCTACTGTCGTTTTCAAGGTCAAGGAATACGTTTAATGACGGAAGCTGAGTGGAATTTAGCCACCTATGGCAGTCAAAAAAATCGATGTTATACCCTAGAAAACGATAACTTTGATGACTATAACCTCAATTTAAAATTCTGTTCTCCCACTCCCGTAGGAATGTTAAAAAATACGGGCAATAACTCAGAAATTTATGACTTACGCGGTAACGTCTGGGAATGGCTAGAAGATGATTTTAATCCCTTAACTGACTTTCAACCCCATTACCTCTATGCTGACAATTCCACTCCTTTCTTTAATAGTCAACATAAAATGATGTTAGGAGGAGCTTGGGTGACTAACGGCACAGAAATCCTACCCTACTATCGCAATTGGTTTCGCCGGAATTTTTATCAACACGCTGGTTTTAGAATCGCACAAAGTCTTTAGGTGGGGTGTGGGGTGTGGGGTTTTACCCATTTTCAGGGGGTCAATTACCTAATTTTCAGGGAAAAAGTGCCTAATTTTCTCCCCCGATTACTGCAAAGGCCAGCACTTTTTGATATCTTGAGATTTATCGGGCCAATTCTAGGTAATTGCCAATTAAAAAAAAATTCCCGGAAGGGTCGCCCCTCGATCGCTACAATAGAACCTAGTAGAATGCGGATAAACTCGATCGCCATGAATCAACCTGCAATTTTTCATCTCGCTATTCCGATTACCGATGTGTCCACAGCTAAAAGCTTTTACTGTGATGGTTTAGGTTGTTTAGCAGGAAGGGAAACCGAGAAAGCGATAATCTTAAATTTCTATGGTCATCAGGTAGTCGCTCACGTCACCGAAATGCCTCTTACTCCCCAAAATAGCATTTATCCTCGCCATTTTGGTCTAATTCTGCCGGATGCCAGGGATTGGGACAATCTTCTCGAAAAAGCACGAGTCAATCAACTAAAATTTTATCTAGAACCAAAAACTCGCTTTAATGGGGAGATAACCGAACATAAAACCTTTTTTCTAGAGGATCCTTTCTATAATCTCCTCGAATTTAAACATTATCGCCACTACGAAGCTATTTTTGCCAGTCGGCAATTAACAGCGATCGGCGATCGAGCTTAAAATAAACAACAGGTGACTTTTTTGTAACTGGTTAGTCCTATCTTTAACTGCGACAAAAATAGGGGAACTTCCCTCGGATTCTCTCATCGAAACTAAAAAAACCTTGGCTGGCAATGATCAATTCTTAGGAAATCTATGAAAAAAATTTTATTGTTAACCCTATTCGTTATCGGTCTAGGATTTGCGCTCTTTCACTTTACTGGATTAGCAAATCGGGGCGAATATCAATCAATTTTAATCGACTTTAAGGACGATATACCGGTCAACGTCCTCGATGAGCAGTTAAATACTGTCAATAAAAAAGCGGGAAAAACCACCAGTTTAAATAGTATTTTTTCCATCGATGAACATCTTTACATTATCGATGGAGATAGCAAACTCCTGAAAACTCTCCGCAATTCCGAGCTAAAAAAATACACTGAATCGATCGAACCAGATTATATATATCATGCTTTTATCGCCCCCAATGACCCCGACTATAGCAAACAGTGGAACCTGCGGGGAATTAACATCGAACGCGCTTGGGAAGAAAATCACGGTGAGGGGATCACTGTCGCCGTTATTGATACAGGTGTATCAAAAGTCCCCGATCTGCGAGAAACCGAGTTTGTCGAAGGCTACGACTTCGTCAATGATCGCAGCAATGCCGAGGACGATAACGGTCACGGAACCCATGTAGCGGGAACAATTGCCCAATCGACCAATAATAACTACGGGGTGGCCGGCATCGCCTACAAAGCCAAAATTATGCCCCTCAAGGTGCTTTCCGGGACGGGTGGGGGAACCGTGGGCGATATTGCCGAAGCGATCCGTTTTGCCGTCGATAATAAAGCCGATGTCATCAATATGAGTTTAGGGGGTGGAGGCGAAACCCAAGTAATGAAAGAGGCGATCGAATATGCCTATAGTAAAGGTGTGGTAATCGTCGCCGCTGCCGGTAATGCCGATGATAATTCCGCCGCCTATCCTGCCCGTTTTCCCCACGTTATCGGCGTTTCTGCCGTAGATGCCTCCGGAAATAAGGCCCCCTATTCTAATTTCGGGGCTGGAATCGATATTGCTGCCCCAGGCGGCTCCGATACGGGTAAAATTATCCAAGAAACCATCGATCCGGCTAAGGGAGGGGAACCGGCGTTCCTCGGTTTTCAGGGAACCAGCATGGCAGCCCCTCACGTTGCTGGGGTGGTAGCTTTAATCAAGGCTGCGGGAATTAAAGAACCCAATGCAGTTTTAGAGGTTTTGCAACAGTCGGCCCGTAAGATCAATGATGATCCCTTTAATCATTTTGGGGCCGGACAATTAGACGCGGGCAGTGCCGTACAATTGGCCCTGAAAGGACAGATTACTTTCCAAGATTTTTGGCGTTGGTTGCGCGATAACGGTTATCTCAATCCCCGTTTCTGGATTGATGGCGGTGCGGTGGCGGTTTTGCCCAAAATGGCTATGGTTTTGGGTTCTTATCTCCTCGCTTGGTGGCTGAGAAATTATTTTCCCTTCCCCTGGAACGGATTTTTGAATGCTGGTCTAATTTTTGGCAGTTCTGGCTTATTTTTCCTCAGAGGTCTTTATATCTTCGATTTACCCCAATGGCCTTTCCGAGTGATGGGGAGTTCTCTTTCCGACCTAGGAGGCGTTATTCAGGGAAGTTCTGCCCTTAATCCGCTTTTTGCCAGTGTTATCCTGCCCTTTGTCCTGATTGCTCTACTTTTGGGTCATCCCCAGGCAAAATGGTTAGCGGTGGGGGTATCTTTAGCCATGGCGGTGAGTTTAGGTATCAGTGCCGTTATCGATCCTACTCTGGTCTGGTTAGGTTCTGGTAGGATCGCTCAGGCATTTTTGGGCATAAATGCGCTTTTATGTCTCGGTTTAGGTTATTTAGCCCTGAAAAGTGCTAATTCATCCCGATACGCTTAAACAGGGGTTACAATGGGACAACAAAGGTGATTTACCGTTCAAAACCTTTTTGGTTTTGGTATCTTCCTTTTGTTTTGCATTGAGTTCTCCTACAACAGCAGCCTCGGACATTAACCGAGGTTTTTTCTTTATGGTGTATCTTAGTTTCTAAGGGTTTTTTGGGAATTCTCAATGCCTATGCCGAAAGTTTTCGCCAATATCCCCTCGAATCATCGAGTTTATCCATTGTCTCTTTTCTCAGGTGTCTATCGTGTCAAATCATAAAATTCTCGTTATCGATGACAGTAAAGTGATTAGGATGCGCGTTCGCGATATGTTACCGGAGGGTAACTTTGAATTCCTCGAAGCTAAAGACGGATTAGAGGGCTATAATCTCATTCGTACCGAAAACCCAAATTTGATTATTTTGGACTTCCTTCTCCCAAAAATGAGCGGTTGGGAGGTGTTTCAGCAAATCCAAAGCGAAGATAATCTCAAAAGTATTCCCCTAGTGTTAATGTCAGGAAGGAAAGAGGAGGTAGTAGAGAAAATACCCGAACCTTTCCAATATTTTGCCTTTATTGAAAAGCCTTTCGACCAAAAACAATTGCTACAGGCGATTAAAGAAGCGATGGCCAAGGCAAAACAGTATTCTGCCAAACCAACAGTTTCTAACCCGAAACTAGAGGAACTCTCCGGGGATTATAGCACTGATATTCAGAATCTCCATGGCCAAATTGCCCAAATGCAAACAGAAATGGAAACTATCAAAAAACAAATGTCTCAATTAGTGGCTTTTATTAAGAAAAAACTAGCCTAGAACTATTCATCCCGATCTTTGATGATTTGGGTAAGCAGTTATCCTTATCCAGTGTCGCTAATCTCTGGCTAATCTCCTATCCCTTTTCAACAGGATTTAGTATAATAGGAAGTGGTATTTATTTAGTGAGTGACTAAGAAGTTATTAATTCACTGATAACTAATTATGAATTGGCAAGAAATAGCAGGTAATTGGGTTTTTCTCCCCCGTCGTCCCCGGGGTATCATTCACTTTTTAGGTGGGGCATTTGTGGCGGCGGCACCGAATATTACCTATCGTTGGTTATTAGAAAGTCTTGGGAATTCAGGATACGCTATTGTCGCTACTCCCTTTGTTAATACCCTCGATCACAAATCGATCGCCCGCACAGTTTTAAACCGTTTTGATAATATTATTGAACGTCTGCGCTGGAATCATAGTCTGCGCCAAGGTTATCTCCCCATCTACGGATTGGGTCACAGTATGGGGTGTAAACTACACTTATTAATCGGTAGTCTCTACGAAGTGGAACGGGAGGGAAATATCCTCATTTCCTTTAATAATTATCCGATTCGTCGGGCTATTCCCTTCATCGAACCTTTGCAAATTGACACCACTTTTAACCTTGAATTTACCCCTTCCCCCGAAGAAACAAACGAGTTAATTTTCCAAGATTATGCCATTCGTCGCAATCTTTTAATCCGTTTTCAAGACGACACGATCGATCAATCTCTGGTATTAAATCCCCTGCTAAAAAAACGCTTTAATGATTTAATTGCCCTGCGAACTCTCCCGGGTAATCATCTCACTCCCTTGGGTCAAGATGTCAGTTGGCAAACCGGAGAAGTATTTACTCCCCTCGATGCGATCGGCCAATGGTTAAAACAGGGACTTGCCCGGGATAATTCCCGTCTCAAAGATGAGATTCTCCAGTGGTTAAATCCCGTCCTTCCCGCCTCTCGTTAGCTTTCCCCTAGATTAATCCCCATTGCCCGTAATTGCGCCTCTATGCGGGCTAATTTTGCCTCAGCTAATTCGGCCCGTTGGCGTTCCTGTTGGGCTCGTTGTTCGGCTAATTCCGCTTTTTGCTTGATTTCTAGGGTGGTCAAAAACCGCGAGCCATCGGGATAAAAAATAGCTAACTGGGGACTCTCCAGTTGAAAACGAATCTGTAGAAGCGGACTCTGCCAATTATCGATCGCGGCAATCATCTCCAATTGATCACCCCTGCGCCACCAACCCTGTAGATCATTAGCATCGGGATCGTAGAGATAATATTCTTCTACGCCAAAACGCTGATAAAATTGCCATTTTCGGCGCATTTCTGCTTTAGTGTTGCCCGGAGAGAGAATTTCAAAGACCACCTGCGGCGCAATCTGGTTTTCTAACCATTGCTTATAGGAACCTCGATCGCCCTTGGGTCTGCCAAACACCACCATAGCATCCGGCGCTTGACAGGTTTTATTATCCCCCTCGACCGGATACCACAACAGATCGCCGGCGATAAACACATGGTCATTGTCTGCGAATAAACATTCGAGATTTTCCTTAATCGTCACAATCCAGCGAAATTGTTTGGTATTATCGGCCATCGGTTTACCATCACTATCGGCATAGATAATCTCCGACTCAGAGAAAGATTGGGCTTTTACCATCGTTCTACTCCCTAGCGTACTAACTATTTAGTATAACATTAAATTCCCTGACGAAAGAGGGCAAAGGCCGAGGTATAACCGTGTAAAAAAGTGCGACCGGCCACCGGCCCGATTTCTCCATTGCCAAAGAAACCAGCGAGGGGAACATTGGCGAAATAACGCTGAAAAAGACCCGAATCAAAGTCCGGTTTTTCGTAGAGATTTTCCCCGCGACCGAGACAGGAAAAGATTAAAGCCCCTAGTACCTCTGAACTATTAGGTCTTTCTTGGGGAAAAGCTTGCAAAAGTAATTCTAAATCTAGGGCGGAAGTGTCGGCATCGCGCAGGTGAAATTGTACCCGCTGCCCCGGACGAACTCGATCGCCAATTGCGATCGCACCTTGACGAGGATCTACTCCCAAAACACTGCGAATTAAGAAATCCCCGGCCCGCAACTGCATTTTAAACTCATCCCTAGCAATACCGATAAAAAGGGAGTTTTGCACTAATTCTCGGTCTTTTTCCCTTAAGGAGGGGATTAAATCCCGCAGTAGGTTTAAAGGTGGTTGCGGAGTCCCATCGGCCCCTTTACTGGTCATGGAGATGATAATATTGCGTTCTCCCTCACTCACCTGATAAATCGGTCCAATGGGACGACAACCCTGGGCGACGATAGTTTCGACGATAATATTGCCAGAAAGGGCGATTCCTACGGTTCCCTGACGATAGAGATAGCTATTACGCGGTTTTTGTTGATCGTGGTAGAATAGACCCCCAGAACGTTCGATCATGCCACCACTGACTAAACCGCCGATTTTGGCCGAACTGGGGTAGGCAAAATCCAAACCCTCTAACAGGTCATTGATGCGACTGGAAAAAGGATCGGCTAAAAGGATAAATTGGGGATTTTTGGCCGCTTCTACCCCTAATAATTCTGTCCAACTAGAGGGGGAACTGTCGAGATCGGGCATTTCCGCCGCTTCGATATAGAAGGGCTGCACTTCCACATTAGGCAAATGGGCGACGGTGAGACTTAAAGCCGGACTCGCTTCGATTTCTCGCGCTTTTTCCCTGTCACCCATACCGACAATCCCCGCCCCACCGCAGCCGATCAGCACAGGAACAGGGAGTTTATCTAAGATTAAGGGAACTAAACGGGGATAGTCGCTGGCATAGGCAGAAGAAATAAAAATTATGGCTAGATCTGCCGATCCGACTAACTTATCTTGCACTTTTTCCACTACTTCCGTCACCGCCGCTTCTAGGGAGGGACGGGTTGACAGGGCATTAATCCACTGGATGCGATCGCTCATGTTTCTTGACCCCAAATTTGGTCTCAATGGTCAAAGATGATCATCTTAACAATAAATTAACCTAAAAATCCTATCCGCGCCCCTAGATGGCGCAATAAATTGTAGAATTGTCATGACGTGAGCCAATAGGGCCGCAAGGGATTGTCAGTTATTTTAATCATATTTAATCTTAAAATAGAGAATTGTCCCCGCTAAGATAAAAGTAACAAAATTAGCAATAATAATCGGTTTACTGTTCATATAAAGGCCGTAGATGAGCCAAAGAAAAACCCCCAGACAAAAGCAAATAAACATAGTTAAGGACAAGTCCTTAGCCGAACGATAACGCCAAGTTTTAATCACTTGGGGTAAAAAGGAGACAGTGGTTAATATTCCCGCCACGATCCCAATTAGTTCAATAATATTCACCGATTATCCTCTTGGCTCAGTTTCTCTCATTTTAAACTGTTGACTATCTAAATTGCTGGTTAAGACGGATCTCTCGACATCATCGGGTAAAGTGTTGGTAAATGTGACATTTTTTCCCATTGTTTCTATTGAGCGATTACTATCACCGAAGTGCCGATTTTTACCTTTTCAAATAAAGCTTTTATATCTCGATCGCGCATCCTGACGCAACCGTGGGAGACGGCCCGGCCGATGAGATTTTCTTGGGGTGTACCGTGAAAACCGATAAAATTCGCGCCATCAGTCCAAAATCCAATCCAACGGGCCCCTAAGGGGTTGTTTTTTCCCGATGGCACCAGTTGACCGGTGAAAGGATGTTCCCAGACTGGTTCCCGCACCATCTGAATCACCCTAAATTGTCCCGTCGGGGTTTCCCAACCCGGACGACCGATCGCCACTGGGTAAGAAGCGATTATTTTCTGTCCTTGGTAAACAAAAACTCGTCTTTTTTTTAAATTCAGCAGCAAACGGGTTTCCGTTCGAGTTACCGTGGTTGCGGGAAAGGAATTGACGGGACTAATGGGGGGATTGAGGAAAAATTCCCCTATTCCTAGACATAAACAGAGAATTGGCAGAAAAACTCGCATCTGATAGCAGCAAAGTCAAGATTTTTTATCTGCATTCTAATCTGATTGTGATGAGATAAAACCAAAGTCGATAGGACGATCCCGAGGGGGAAGGATAAAATCGCCGTCGAGTTGGGCTAATTCGGTTACACTAATCCATAGCTAGAATATTAACTTTTGTAACTATGACCGCCGCTATTGCTCTCGATCGCGTTTCTAAAATCTATAATAATCTCCCGGTAGTTAACGAGCTTTCCTTTGCTATCGAAAAAGGGGAAATCTTTGGTTTACTCGGTCCCAACGGTGCGGGAAAATCGACGACAATCCGCATGATTATCACTCTAACCGAAGCAAGTCAAGGAGAAATCGAAGTGGCGGGGTATGATGTGAAAAAATACCGCGATCAGGTGAAGAAAAATATTGGGGTAGTCTTACAACAGATTAGCGTTGATGGGGAATTAACCGTCTGGGAAAATATGGAATTTCACGGCCGGATGCACCATATCCCCAATCCCCAGAGACAAGAATTAATTGATCGCTATTTAGATTATGTCAGTTTAAGCGATCGAAAATCTGCCCTTGCCAAAACTCTTTCCGGTGGGATGAAACGACGTTTACAGATTGCTCGCGCTCTTCTTCACGAACCAAAAATCCTCTTTCTCGATGAACCAACTGTCGGTTTAGACCCCCAAAATCGTCGTCGTTTGTGGGAAGTAATTCGCGATTTAAACCAGCAAGGAATGACAATTTTGTTAACCACTCACTACATGGAAGAAGTGGAATTTCTCTGTCAGGATAACGCCGCAGGAAAACCGGGCAGAATTGGCATTATGGATGCGGGCAAATTAATCGAATTAGGAACTCTAACGGATTTTCGTAGTAAGTATGGCGAGGGTTTAGTTATCAAACAAGTTGGCGATAAAATCGATTATAAATTTTTCCCCACCGTGGCTGATGCTAATGCCTATCTCGACACTTTGAGCGATAAAACTGGAGTAATGTGTCGCCCTTCCAACCTCGAAGATATCTTTGTGGAACTGACGGGACATCAATTAGATTAAATTCTTAGTTTGTCCCTTAGGAAATTGTTAAGTTATCGGTTTTTGACTCCAGTTTTTCTGAGATTAGCTCTGTTTAAATCGGCATTTCTTGGCTTTGATCTGGTGTCAATTTTATGGGCCAACCTGCTAGAGTCTAGGTCAATTAGCTGAGGCTGTCCCTAAAAACCGAATTCAACCCTAAAAAAAGAGGCTTTTAGCAATTTTTAAGCTTTTTGAGCCAGATAAATCGACCAAGAAGGGAACTTTTTCCGAAGAGGGAGAGTCGTCGGGGACTGGATAAAAACTAGAGTACTCCCTCGATCGATAGACAAGATTGACGGTAATCGTTTAGAATAAGGCACTGAATACTGACGAGATGACAATTATCCCTATGACCGATCTCCAAGCAAAAACTAGATGGTCAACAGCGCGGCGATATTACGAATTGCTTAGTGTTTTAGTGGAACGTAATCTCAAGGGACGCTATCGGGGTTCTTTTCTGGGGGTTTACTGGTCTTTGTTAAATCCCGTGATTATGACTGCACTATACACGGCAATTTTCGGCACGGTTTTCGCCTCTTATTTTGATAATTCTATAGTTAACTATGTCCTAGCGGCTTTCACTGGTTTAGTCGTCATAAATTTCTTTAATGCTTCCACTAACCAAGCTTTACCTAGTATTGTTGGTAATGGCAGTATTTTAAATAAAATTCGTCTGCCAGTTAGCATTTTTCCCGTTTCCATGGTAGTGGCAAATATTTTTCAATTTGCTATTAGTATCTTTCCCCTTTTGGCTATAGTAACTCTCTGGAAGTCTCAAAGTTTAATTAATGTAATTGCTCTGATTTTTCCCGTGATCGGTCTTTCTCTGGTTTGCACGGGAGTGGGTTTCTTTGTTAGTACCCTCTACGTTTTCTTCAGAGACTTACCCTATTTTTACGAAATTGTTTGTTTTGTCGCTTGGATTAGCAGCCCGATTTTCTATCCTCCAGAAATTATTCCTCCCTCCGTACAACCATTCCTCCTATTAAACCCATTATTACCAGTAATTGAAAGTATTCGCCAATTGTCCCTTTCCCCCGGATTACCGGATTTTAGTTTGATTTTTCAATCTCTACTCGGTGGGATCATTATCTTAGGAATTGGTTGGACTTGCTTCCGACTCTGGCGACATTTATTTATGGATTTATTATAAATGACAGAAGTAATTCGACTCGATCAAGTGTCTCTCGAAAGACGCACTCAAGAAGAATTTTCCTACGATCTAAAAAGGACAATCTTCTCTCTTCTTGAAGGTAAATATCGTCAACCTGCCAAAAAATTAGTTCTAGATGATATAGATTTAGTAATTAATTCTGGAGCAAAATTAGGTATCATTGGAGCTAATGGCGCAGGAAAATCTACTCTTTTAAAAGTCATTTGTGGTATTCTAGAACCGACAAAGGGACAGGTGAGAGTCAGGGGACAAATTGCTTCTTTAATTGAATTAGGAGCGGGTTTTGATCCAGATTTACCAGTAAAAGATAATATTATTCTCTATGGGGTAATGCTGGGATTTTCGCGTCAGGAAATGAAGGAAAAAACCAAAGATATCCTTGACTTTGCTGAGTTAGAAGAATATATGGGAGCGCCGGTGAAATCTCTTTCTTCTGGGATGGTGGCTCGTTTAGGGTTTGCGATCGCAACAGAGGTTCACCCCGATATTCTTATTCTTGATGAAGTCCTTTCCGTCGGGGATGAAAGTTTTAAAAATAAGTGTAAACGACGTTTAAAAAAATTCTGGAATTCTAACGCTACTATTTTAGTAGTTTCCCACGATTTGACTTTAATTCAAGAGTCCTGTGACCAAGCAATTTGGCTGAATAAAGGCCAGCTGCAATGTCAGGGTGCATCGGAAGATGTAATCAAGTTTTATTTGGATTCCGTGCATCAAAATGAAGTTAATTTTTAATTAAGTAGGTAATCTCAATTAATTTATCTACGTTTGGCTCTCTTGGGTTTGGTGGGTAAAATGTATTATAGGATACATTCCTGCTGGCAATCAACTGGAACGAACCACAAAGACCCAAAGAACACAAAGATTGATCGCTTCTAGATAATCTAAACTTATCACACAAAGAATAAGAGAGCCTACGTTTTACTCAGTCGAAAACGCTGTCACAAAATAAAAAACCTCGGTGTCCAGCCGAGGTAGCGCTAAGTTATGTAGGAGAACTCAAGCAAATCTGTCAATGGGGTAAACCCAAACCCCGAAAACTTTTTAAGCTAGTAGGCCAAGTTTTTTGCCGTTGTCTCGGACTCAAGGAATCATCTTCTGTCCTATACTCTTCGAGACAATCTAAACCGGCTTGCTGTCTTGGCTGTTTTGCTTTAACTTTTAGTTCATGTAAATAAATGTAACAATATTTTTACGAATTGTAAAGAAGGATTGACAAAATAAAACTTATAGGATGTATAAGCTAAGTTAATATTTTTCGCCGATCGAAGCTAGGGAGGTAATATATAGGGAGATTGGTTCACTAGCATGACAAGGTGTACCCAGAATGTCCTATTTGTTTTTGTTGCCACTATTCACCGCTGCTCTGGCCGCCTATTTCTGGCAGAAGTCCAGCGATGAAATTGCTTATCTCGCCAGTGCTGCCACGGTAATTAGTTTAGTGTTGAGTCTGGTTTTAGCTCCTTGGCAGATTCAGCTATTAATTCTCTTGACAGTTGTGATTGTCGTCACCTTTTTATGGCAAGGACGAGAAGAGCAGAAGAATATCCCCGTCCCCACTCCAGAAACCGCCGGCGAGAAAAAGTACCGTGGGGCCGCCTATATGGAGCAAACAGTCGCTGAGGCTCCTGTCAAGGAGCGGGGGGGTAAATATCGCGGTGCGGAGGTTAAAATCACCAATAATACCACGGTGGCTAACCCAATTCGCTCCTCATCTCTCAAATATCGCGGTGCTGGTTCGGCAAACAAGGACCAGTAATCAGTAATCAGTTATCAGTTATCAGTTATCAGCTTCTGAAGGCAAAAGGCAAAAGAAAGAATCTGGCAATTCTCTTACCTAAAAAGAAGGTTAGAAACTAAGCACATCAAAGCTTTTGGCTTAACCAATTAGGTCTTAGATTCGGTCGAGTTATCAGATTTGAGTTTTAAGTTCACTGATTGGGTGCATCTTATATTTGTGATTTTGGTGAGCAGCAGAAGTTATTAAAAGAGGGCGAATGCAATTCGCCCCTACAATAATATTATTGAGATGCCCCCACTTCCTACTTCCCACTTATCTACTGGTCTTGAATATAAGGCTGATTATTCTTGAGACAGTTGTATGCCTTTTGTAACTCGATTCCCAGATAACCGATATGTTCGGGAATGATTGCGGGATTAGTAGCGGCAAGCTCGCGGATTAATTTCAGGGGATTTTTGCCTTGATAACAGGCGACAATTTCCCCACTGCCGGGGGTAGTTTGTTGGACGAGAATTTGTTCTTTTTCCACGGAAATCAAAAAGTTACCGCTAGGGTCAAAAAAATCGCGCTGATTGACAATTTTATCGTACTGGGTGGCGATTAATCGTTCGACATTCTCCCAAGTATCATCGTATATATGGGCCGATTGACTAATAGTAATTAATGGACCCATTGATAAATTGTATTCGGAGCGCTTGCTAATCTCATCCCTAATATGTTGCTGTAAAGCGCGCAATCCCATGGCATTTGCCGGCCAAGCGGCAAACATATCATTACTTCTAAATATTGCGGTGAGAGATAATTCATTTTCCACCACTCGCACCCAAATATGATTTAAACAGGGACTACCTCCCTTTTCGTGGTCTTTCACATCCCAGAGGGACATAACTGCACTGGCTGCGTCAATTTCTGAGATTAATTTATTGATAACCTGTGCAATTTGGTCTCGGCCAAACCAAGAGCGCAATCTTTGACCATAGGTGTATTTAACTCCTTGGTGTATAGGAGAATCATCGAGAATTTGTCCGATATATTCGGTAAGAAAAGCTCTATCTATAGGCAAATAATTAGGTTCAGGAAAATAAAAGTCTGGGGGTTCATCGGTGACAACGGCCATTAGGTCAATTAATTCTTGCCATTTACCATCATATCCTGTGGGTCTAATTGTGCCGGTGGTTTTAATCTTTTGGAGAATTTTTACCCAGGTTTCGGCAATAGTTTTTCCTTCAATGCGATGACCGTATCTTGTCCCAGGTAGCAGAGAAGGAAGATTTTCTAAGAGGGGAAAGATTAAGGGTTCTCCCCAAGTTGGTAAGGGAGATTGTTCTGCATAACTTTTGACGATTTCAATCGCTTCTGGGATGGATTTAACCAGTTGATATTGAATCGATTGACGTAATTTTTCGAGGGTTTCTCGGTCAATTTCTTTGTCAATATATCCCGTGATAGGAGAATTAATTAACCAACATTCTCTACCTGTGTCACTTTTTCCTAACTGAAATCCTTGACTAAAAAAATCTAGCAAACACTGACAGCTACCAGAGTTTTTATCTTCCTTGGTAGCGTTGAGAATAACTAAATATCTAACGTGGGGATTTGCTATTAAGTTTCTCAGCAGGGGACTAATTCCTCTGGTGGGACTATAAAGATTGCCAATTACTGCGTATTGGTCGGGATTTAAATGTTTAGCAAGGGACTGTTTTACTGTCCATCCCGTGATAATTGCCGTTTGTCCGTGACCGCAGATTAATTGATTAGGTTTATAGTGGGGTTGGTAGATGAATTTAGGGGTGGTTTCTGTACTGAGCATGGATTTAAATTAATTGTTCAAGATAATTAATAATATTTCGGTGAAGGTGTTCTATTGTATCATTGCCATCCAGTTGTAAATAATTATCTTTATATTCTTTAAATATCTCGATAAACATCTGACGAACTTTCATTAATTTTTCTTGTTTTTCGTACACTTCTGTGATGGCTCTGTTTTTAATTCTCGCTAGAGAAATATCGGGAATAACATCGATATAAATAACTATATCTGGATTGGGAAAATGTTGATTTAACTGCCGAACAAAAGCCAATTCTTCGGGATTATTGCAATTGTAGGCCAGGGAAGAAAAATAATAACGAGTAGTGATAACGTGGGTTTGTTCTTGGTGAATAAGTTTAAAAACGCCATCATGATCATTATATAAGTGATAATGGCGATCAGCTGCAAATAAATAAGCCATTTGTCGGTCAAATTGATTTTGATCTTGGATAGAAATAAGATTAGTTTGCATTATTTCTCGAATCAAACGACCGATGACTCCCTCGGAAGGTTCCGGACTTAAAACTGCTTTTTCCCCTCGCTTGAAAAAATATTCTTGTAGGAGTTTTGCTTGGGTACTTGTTCCAGATCCGTCAATACCTTCAAAGACAATAAATTTCGGTTTCATAATTTAATCTTCTTTTTTTATATCTAATTATCTGAATAATTTTTTTAGCCAAGTTAACCAAGATTTTTTGGGGGGGATTAATTGCGTCATTTCTCCGATAATCTCTCCCATACTTCCCCAAATATAAATATTTTTATTGAGGGATTGTATGGTTAAATTTTCTTGTAAAGCTAAACCGATGATACCGATCATTTCTGCCGATTGATTACCGACTATTTGCGCTCCCAGTATTTTACCATCTTGTCGGTAGATTAATTGACAAAATCCGGTGGTTTCTCCCCAGATTTGCTGTGCCACTATATTTTTGATGGGATAGTTGATCATCTTTACCTCCTCACCATAGCTCTCCCGGGCTGCTTTTCCAGTTAAACCCACCCAAGCAATAGCCGGATCAAAAGCAATAAATGAGGGAATTTGATCGGGATTAAAGTTAAATTTTTCTCCCGTGAGCAGATGCTTGACTAACCCAAAAGTAGCCCGGTGATTTAAAGTAGGATCGGGATAATTATTTTTGAGCAAATTTAGGGCATAAATGCGGGAATTATCGGTTTGTAATTGCTGATTAACCTTGATTAATCCTTGTTCTAGTTTAACTCCCACCCCAGCCAAATTTAATCCCTGTTCATCGACTTGATAATTACCAGCAAAAATGATATCATCAACTTCGATAACACGATTGCCTAATTGTAGCCATTTTTGACCCTCGATCGCTTTCACTTGACTAGGACAATAGCCGGGTAAAATCTTAATTCCTTCCGCTTCTAAAATGGCAGTAACTAAATGGGAAATTTCCCGATCAATATCCGGCAGTAGATAATTATTCTCGATAATTAAGCTAATTTCTTTCCCCAAACGTCGGAGAATTTGCGCTAAACTCACAGCCATGCTGCTGTTACCAATAATCGCTAAATGTTGTCCCAACTTGTCTAAATTTGGCTCTTGCCAAAGGGTTTGAGCGGTAAAATAATTAACCTCATCTAAGCCGAAAATTTTCGGGACTTGCAGATAAAAACCCGGGGCGATAAGATAGTGTTTAGCCAACAATTGCCGACCGTTAACCACGAATCCTAAATGGGGCAGCCGGACAAATTCCCCCCCACCCGGGATCACATCTATTCCTTCCGTGGCTAATCTTGCCAAAGAATGATATTTATTAATAGTTTTATCCACTTCCTCTAACCATTGCCGCAACCGTTGCCACTGGGGATAAATGGCCGTTTCTTGCCAATGATTGAGCAGTTTATAGAGATTGATAATTTGGCTGTATCCCTTGCTAAAAATGTCCTCAGATGCCTCTAAATTGTCCCTAGAAGGCTGTTGCACTAAAGCCACCCTTTTTTTGAGGTGAACAGCCAACAAAGCCGCTTCTATCCCCGCAGGAGTGGCACCGATAATTACTAAGTCGTAAACCACAAATATAAAGTAGGAATCAGGAGTCAGTATTCAGGAGTCAGGAGACAGTATTCAGGAGTCAGAATTCAGGAGACAGTATTCAGGAGACAGTATTCAGGAATCAGGAGTCGGTATTCAGGAATCGGAAACTTAACACTTAAGTAGGGAGGCACAATTGTTTGTAGGATGGGTTAGCGGTAGCGTAACATAATCTGGCGTTGGGTTTCATGCTTCAACCCAACCTACGTTCATCTTATATTTAATTCCACCCACCCACTTAAAACTCAAATCTGATAACTGATAACTGATAACTGATTACCGGCGCCGGTCTTGCAATTTTTTATAGACATCTCGCAGGGGAACTTGATGATAGGCGAGAGCGACGAGAGTATGATAAAAAAGATCGGCCACTTCTGCAGCAATAGCATCGCCATCATTATCTTTGCAGGCCATGACCACTTCTGCCGATTCTTCGCCGATTTTCTTGAGAATTTTGTTATCTCCCCCGGCCAAAAGTTTACAGGTGTAGGATTCCGGATGAGGATCGTCTCTGCGATCGCAAATTACCTTAAACAATTCCGAGAGGGTGTCGGCCGCTGGCGGTGATTTTTGCCAATTTACTTGATGAAAACAGCTTCTTTCGCCGGTATGACAGGCGATATCACCGATTTGCTCAACAGTCAGCAAGATAGCATCACTATCGCAATCGTAGCGAATTTGACGCACTTTTTGGATATGGCCCGAGGTGGCTCCTTTGTGCCATAATTCTTGACGAGAACGACTCCAATACCACGCTTCCCCGGTGGTGAGGGTTTTTTCGAGGGATTCCCGATTCATCCAGGCCATCATTAACACTGTAGCATCAAGATAGTCTTGAGCGATCGCTGGTACTAAACCCTGGGGATTATAAGCGATCGCGTCGAGGGGAATAGCGGAGAGTAAAGAGGACATCAGTTTTTCGCGGTCAAGAATTATGGTGGGACAAATTGCCCAAAGCTTAATTATATAGCCTTAACGTTGGGCAATTTCCACAGTGCGATCATTACTAAAGGAATCCACCACAATAATATGATCTATACCCAAGCTTTTTGGTGAAAGCTGGATAAATAAACAGGCTCTAGTTTTAAGAAATATCTCAAACTGTTATAAAACTTAATCAAGAGAGGGATCATATACAAAACTTAACATTGTTTAACGTCAAAACTTCAGTTCAAAGCCAATCAATTCCCTAACCAGGCAGCTGCGTTAAAATGGGGATAAGGTTAAGAATACAACTAATCCCTACAGCAGAGTCTTTTGGATTGGCACCTATAACAAGTTATCCCGTGCGATGATCGGGGAAACTCAGGTTTTAGGAGAACAAAGAATTTTTTTCCAAATCTCTGTGGAAAGATGTATTATGAGCCATCATAAATCTTCTTCAATAAGCATTGGGAGCTAATCACAGTATGAAAGTGGACAAACACCTGTCTTAAGTTAGACAATTCTACCCTCAGGAATTTCTTTGATTTAAAACCGAGTCCTGTCGATAGAGTTATGTATATAGTAATTTCAATTAAGCTTGAGAATATCAATACCAGATTTCCTAAGAGTTTTGTCGGTCTAGACTATATTAAACCTATCTGAAATGACTATTATTCCTACTCGAGGTAATCACAGGGTGAAGGTGGACAACTACACTGTCTCAGGTTGAACGATTCTCCTACAATAAATTTTTCTAATTTAAAACCAAGTTACTATGTATGGATAACCTAATCACGATTAGAGAAGCCTCGGGCTTGCTCGGAGTTAGCATTAAAACCCTCCGGCGCTGGGAACAACAGGGGAAAATTTCCTCAATTCGTACCCCTGGTGGTCATCGGCGCTACCGACGGCAAGATATATTACAATCTGTTCAATCAACCCCATTTATCATTGGCTATGCTCGTGTTAACCGACCTGAACAAAAACAACAACTAGAGGATCAGATAAAAGCCTTAGAAGACTTTTGTCATCAGCAGGGTCAACCCTTTGAAATTCTCAGCGATATCGGCAACGGAGTCAGTCACAATCGCCCTAATCTTATGCGTCTAGTAGAGATGATGTGTAACGGTGGGTTGGAATGTCTAGTTTTAACCCATCCAGAAAGTGTTGGCCGCTTTTGTCATGATTTTATTTTGGGTTTGTGCAGTTTCTTTAAAATCCAAGTCATTCTCCTCAATCAACCCCAGAAATCCATTGCAGCTGAGGATTTAGTGGACGATCTGCAAGCCCTTGTCACCATCTGTTACAATCGTCTCTACCCGCTACATAACCCGGATCATCGGCAATTGGTGGAATACCTAGGGGCGCTTAAGAATCTCCCCTCGGCTTAAAATTATCCTTGGACTGGGTTTCTCCTCCCTCTTTGTTGCCTGTCTGATGCCGACTCTACTCTTCCCCGAACAAGGGCCAAGAATAGTAATATTTTAGCTGACGACTAACGGCTATCATAACTCTACATTGACGGCAAATGAAACTAGAAACCACGGCGATTAAACGGATTCTCGATGCTAACCTTGACCGCGCTAGAGAAGGACTGCGAATTATCGAAGAATGGTGTCGTTTTGGCTTAGATAATCCCAATTTAGCCCAAGAATGTAAAGAAATGCGCCATCAGTTGGCTAGTTGGCACTCGATCGATCTTAAACGACATCGGGACACAGCCGGCGATATCGGCAGGGATTTAAGCCATCCCAGGGAAGAAATCCGGGAGACTGTCGAGGGACTGCTGCAAGCAAATCTCGCTCGCGTACAGGAGGCTTTTAGGGTTTTAGAAGAATACGGTAAACTCTATGATCTAGAGCTAGGGATAGCCTGTAAACAGCTGCGCTATCGGGTTTATCAGCTAGAGAGTAAACTATTAATCTCGCCACCTCTGGAAAAACTAAAAGCATCTCCCCTCTATCTAGTCACTTCTCCCGCCGAAAATCTGTTAGAAATCGTTGAATTAGCCCTAAAAGGAGGTTTAAAATTGGTGCAGTACCGCCATAAAACCGCCGCTGATACGATTCGTTTAGAAGAAGCTGCTAAACTGTGTGAGTTATGCCACCGTTATGATGCTTTGTTTATTATGAACGATCGCGTCGATATTGCTCAGGCCGTTCATGCTGATGGTGTTCATCTCGGTCAACAGGATCTACCGATTTCCCTAGCGCGGCAATTTCTCGGCCCGACGGCAATTATCGGCCGGTCCACCACTAATCCCCAAGAGATGGCCAAAGCAATCCAAGAAAAGGCCGATTATGTGGGAGTTGGTCCAGTTTATGCCACCCCCACCAAAGCGGGAAAAACCCCCGCAGGATTGGAATACGTCCGTTATGCGCGGGAAAATTGCCCTTTACCCTGGTTTGCGATCGGTGGTATTGATAGTAATAACATTAAAGAGGTTTTAGAGGCAGGAGCGCAACAGGTAGCTGTAGTCCGGGCCATCATGGAAGCGCAGCACCCCGATGTGGTGACACAAGAATTATTAACCCAATTAAAGTAGGGTGTGGGGTGTAGGGTGTAGGGTGTAGGGAGAAAAAAGCTGTCTCCTGTCTCCTGAATACTGTCTCCTGTCTCGACTAGGAAATTAATTTTGCACGACTACTTATCCAAATCCATGTCAGAAATAACCTTGCAAATTAACGGCAAAACTCAAACCTGTTTACCCGCAACTAAACTACCGCAAATGCTAGAAAATTTGGGCATGAATCCTCGGTTAGTTGCAGTGGAATATAACGGGGAAATCCTCCATCGTCAGTATTGGGAAAACACGGAAATCAAGGAGGGGGATAAATTAGAAATTGTTACTATTGTCGGAGGGGGATAAAATAATCAACAATCGACAGTTGAGGGAAAAAACTTGTTAGTTATCGGTTTAATGAGTGGCACATCGGTGGATGGCATCGATACCGCTTTAGTGGAGATTAGCGGTACAGTGGAATCTCCACAGGTGCAGTTATTAGCAGGGGAAACCTATCCCTATTCCCCCCGATTACGAGAGACAATTTTGCAAGTCTGTGGGGGAGAAAAGCTATCTATTGAAGCTTTAGCCAGCTTAGATGATAACATCGCCGCAGAATTCGCCCAAGCCGCCTTAAATATCCAAAAAGAAGCCCCAAAAGCCCAATTAATCGGCAGTCACGGTCAAACCGTTTTTCATCGACCCCCCCAAAATGATCGCCTCGGTTACACGGTACAATTAGGACGGGGAGCAGCGATCGCAAAAATCACCAGTATTCCCACCATTAGTAATTTTCGCGCTGCCGATATCGCCCAAGCTGGTCACGGTGCGCCCCTAGTGCCGAAAATTGACGCTTATCTGCTTTCTCACCCCACCAAAGCCCGCTGCGTCCAAAATATCGGCGGTATTGGCAATTTAACCTATCTACCCCCCCGACAAACGGAAAATTGGCAGCAAAAAATTTTCGGTTGGGATACCGGCCCCGGCAATGTCCTCATCGATTTGGCCGTACAATTTTTGAGCCAAGGCCAACAAACCTACGACCATAACGGTCAATGGTCGGCCCAGGGTCAACCCTGCTCCGAATTAGTTCATAAATGGCTACAGGAGCCTTATTTTCAACAATATCCCCCTAAATCCACCGGCAGAGAGTTATTTAGCCCCGCCTATCTAGCCCAATTGCACCGGGATGCCCAAGCTTATTCCCTCAGTGATGCCGACTGGTTGGCCAGTTTAACCGATTTAACCGCCATTTCGATCGCCCACAGCTATCAAACCTTTTTGCCAGAAATGCCCGCAGAAGTGCTGCTCTGTGGTGGTGGCGCTCATAATGCCTACCTGCGCCAAAGACTACTAGCACATTTGGGGTCAAATGTCAAGCTTTTGACCACTGATGAGGTAGGATTAAATAGCGATTTTAAAGAAGCGATCGCTTTTGCCCTTTTGGCCTATTGGCGCTGGCACAATTTCCCCAGTAATTTACCGAAAGTCACGGGAGCAAAAGAGGAGGTTTTATTAGGAGAAATTTATCTATGAGCAGTATATATGAAATATTTTCAACAATTCAACGCCAAAGAGTCAGCGATGGGCAAATAGTGCCAATTTTAAGCGATTGTGCCGACTATAAACGTCTTTTAATTCTTGTTTGGCCGCAATTGGGAGATTTTGATAGTCTCGAATACGCTTGGTGGTTAGAAAAAGAGGCAGCCCTTTGGCAAAATGCCGGGATTACCATTCGTGCCATCGGTATCGGCGATCGCAATTCAGGTTTAAAATTCGCTGAATATACGAAATTTCGGCAAGATTGGCTGTTTGTTGACCCGAAAGCTGAATTACACGATTTATTAGGACTGTATCGCGGTTTATCGTTAAAATTACCGAGATTTTCCCCCGGACAAAATGCCTGGTTAAATCTAATTTTGATGTGTGCGGGTGTGGGTAGTCCGGGGACTCTGGCCGAAGTGCTGCGGGGTTATCGTGGCGATCGCAAAGCCCCCCAATTAATTGCCGAGGAGGAAACAATACAAGCGCGGCCTTTACCAGCTTTCCGGGGTTCCCTATTCAATCTTGCTGGGGGTCAAGGTTTTCAGCGACCTTTTGAATTAGCCACCCTGAGACTGCGTAATATGACTCAAGTTTTGGGCAATTGGTCAACATATATCCCCGATAGTAGTTATCTCACCCAACGGGGAGGGACTTTTTTATTTGATAGTCAAGGAAATTTACTCTATGAGCATCGAGATGGAGGTATCTTGGGATTTGCTGAGAATATGAGTTATCCCCTCGCTTTTTTGCGGGATTAAGCTTTTTTCTTCTCTATATAGAGAGTTTCGATTAAATGATACCAGTCCAAAATTTTAATCCTTTCCTGTTTCTCACCGATTTCAGGGAATAATAATCACAATAACCCTTTTGTAGGGCTTTTTGTTTCCCCATCGGGAATTATCATCTTACCTTGGCAGACTAGAACTGATGCACCACCCACAGAAACTTCCGTAATTTTACGGTTGTTTTTCTGAAACTTTAATTGTAAACTGCTGGGTCTGCCCATTTCCACTCCTTGGATTATCGTCCATTGATTCATCCCTTCCCTAGAAGATTCTAACCCTCCTAGGTAGCCCGCTAAAGCGGCCACAGCCGAACCAGTGGCGGGATCTTCCATAACTCCTAAACCGGGGGCAAACATTCGGCCATAGAGACGAGATAGGGGAGATTCTGGGTCAAAACAGCAGACAAAAAGGGAATTAGCGGGGGATTGACCTAATAATGATGACCAAAGAGTTAGATTTAGTTTTATTTTCCCTAAAATATCTCGATTTTTGACGGGGATGAATAAAAAAGGGAGACCACAGGAAAAAGCGCGTGGGGGATAACCGGGTAAGAAATCGGCAACGCGTAGGGAAAGAATCGCCGCTAAATCATCGAGAGCATAAGTATCCGTCACTAATTCTGGCAATTGTGCCACTTTTAACTCACTATAGACCGGTTTTTCCCCCTCCATGATAATTTTCACCGGTACTAAACCGACTCCTTCCTCCAGATAAATCGTGGTTTCTTGGTAGGGGGGAATAGCGCCGATTAGGGCTAAAATATAGGCTGTGCCGACGGTAGGATGACCAGCAAAGGGTAATTCGGTACTGGGGGTGAAAATCCGGACTTTTTTAGTGCCTTGGGGCGTTTCTGGCGCAAAAACGAAGACTGTCTCCGAGAAGTTAAATTCGGCGGCGATTTTTTGCATCTGGGTGCGGGTTAATCCAGACGCTTCCGGAAAAACCGCCAGGGGATTACCGCCAAAAATGCGATCGCTAAAAACATCGGCGGTATAGTAGGAATAGGTAGGCACGCGGGGGATAGGGCAACAGTTATCGGAGAATTTTTTGATCTTACAACTATTTTCACCCGTGACCGCTGGGCGCACGCGGTGCGCCCCTACTTTTGGCGCGATAATAAATATTATTGTAGGGGCGAATTGCCTTCGCCCTCTTTTAATAACTTCTGCTGCTCACCATCAGTCCTGTTAGTCTTTATTAAGAAATAATTAAAATACAGAGTTTTTCCTAAAGATAAGGTATGTCTTGAATCATCTCGGAGTCTCCTAATAACTCTACTACTTATCCGCTTCTAATCTGGCTAATAAACTGACTAACTTATCTCTGACGGAATTGTGAGTGTATTCGTCTTCAGGGTGGGGTTTTTGATGGGGTTTTTGAAAATAGGGACGTTCCCCGTATAATTGTCCCCATTTCACATCGACTCGGTGTACTAATTCATAGAGTAATTCTTGATTGTCTAAAATTTCTTCTAGGATTAACTGTAAAGCTTGAACGGGATTATCTAAATTTTGACTGACTTTGGTTAATTCTTCATCGACAATAAGCTGTAAAATTATCTGCAAAGCTCCCGAAGAATCCCCTAAATTAGCGGCAATAAATTGTTTAATCTCTGTGGTAACTTGC
Organism: Microcystis sp. M20BS1; assembly: GCF_020245305.1. NCBI lineage: Bacteria > Bacillati > Cyanobacteriota > Cyanophyceae > Chroococcales > Microcystaceae > Microcystis > Microcystis sp. M20BS1. The sequence continues at coordinate 83,656 of NZ_JADBUZ010000045.1, forward strand.
ACCAATTTGGGGACAGGAGATTCCCCTTTGAGGAAATCCGCCCCCTCTTGAGCGATAAAATCTGCTAGGGTAAACTCGCGCCTTTCGATGATATCTTGGGAAAAATCCGGTTCTTCAGGGGTCATAAATTAAAAATATTAGCGATAATAGACTCTAGGACTTATTGTGACATTTTTAGGAATATCTATGGGCATCGATCGCAGAGAGTTTCAGCAGCGTCGTCAGCAGGTAATGGAAAAAATCGGCAATGGAACGGCAATTTTTCGCAGTGCGCCCATGGTGGTCATGCACAATGACGTAGAATACACCTATCGTCAGGATAGTGACTTTTTTTACCTGACAGGATTTAATGAACCGGAGGCGGTGGCGGTTTTAGCACCCCATCACCCCGAACATCAGTTTATCCTGTTCGTGCAGCCAAAAGACCCAGAAAAAGAAACCTGGACCGGCTATCTCCACGGTGTGGAAGGAGCAAAGGAGATTTTTGCTGCTGATGAGGCCTATTCTATCGAAGAATTGGACGAAAAATTACCCCAATATCTCGAAAAAGCCGACCGAATTTATTATCATCTCGGCCGGGACAAAACTTTTAATACAAATGTTCTAAAGCACTGGCAAAAATTAATCGCCACTTTTCCCCGTCGCGGCACTGGACCGACTGCTTTAGAGGATACTAATTTTATTCTCCATCCTTTGCGCTTACTGAAAACCGAGGCCGAATTGGACAATATTCGCCAAGCAACTGCTATTTCAGCACAGGCACATAATCGGGCCAGAGAATTTACCAAAGTTGGTCACTACGAGTATCAAATTCAAGCGGAAATTGAGCATACTTTTCGCCTAGAAGGGGGTATGGGTCCCGCTTATCCTTCTATTGTTGCTAGTGGTGCTAATGCCTGTATTCTGCACTATATCAACAATAATCGCCAAGTACAAGAAAATGAGCTTTTATTAATTGATGCTGGTTGTGCCTACAATTACTATAACGGTGATATTACCCGCACTTTTCCCGTTAATGGTAAATTTACCCCCGAACAAAAAATTATCTATGAAATTGTTCTGGAAGCTCAATTAAAGGCGATTGAAGTGGTAAAAACTGGTAATCCTTATAATCTTTTTCATGACACAGCCGTGAGGACAATTGTGGAGGGATTAGTGGATTTAGGGCTATTGGTCGGCGACATTGATGAGATAATTAAAGAGGAAAAATATAAGCCTTTTTATATGCACAGAACTGGCCATTGGTTAGGATTAGATGTCCATGATGCGGGAGGTTATAAAGTTAACGAAGAAACTTGGCAAACTTTGCAGCCTGGTCATGTTTTAACCGTGGAACCGGGGATTTATATCTCCCCCGATATTAAACCTGCTGAAGGACAGCCGGAAGTGCCAGAAAAATGGCGGGGTATCGGTATCCGTATCGAAGATGATGTGTTAGTTACTGCCACAGGAAATGAGGTTTTAACTGCAACGGTTCCCAAAAAAGTTGAGGATATCGAATCTTAAGTAAAAAGCTAGGTGTTAAAAATTGTCAGTTCCCCCCTAACCCCCTTATTGAGGGGGGATTAAAGGCAATATCTATCCTCAAAAAGGAGATTAAATTAAGTTTTTTCTAGAGATTATTATGGTTGTCACCAAAGAAAAATTATATACCTTTGCGGAATATTTAAATTATCAGGACTGCACGGATGATAAATACGAATTATTTAACGGAGAATTAATTTCCATGCCTCCCGCTAGTGGCTTTCATTCTTTGATACTTAGATATATATTTAAGGTGTTAGAAAGGGAAATAGAGAGGCTACAATTAGACTGGCAAGTTATGCCTGCTACCGTGGGAATTCGCACCGATAAAGCTAAATCGAGAATTCCCGACTTAATGATTTTAACTGCCGAACAATGTCAAGAGATTAGAAATATGACCACAGCAGTGATTGAATTTCCTCCCCTGTTAGTTGTAGAA
>NZ_JADBUZ010000046.1:0-19455 GCF_020245305.1 Microcystis sp. M20BS1
AATATTTCGGATACTTTCATCAAGATACAGAAATCGCAGACGGCGATTTGGTCTGAGATTGAATTTGATTGCTGGTATCTACAATTACGAACTTCGTTACCGACAAAAGGATATATCTTGATTACTTTTGCAAGAGATCTATTGAACGAATTCAGAACGAGAAGACATGAAAGCTCGATCTAATCCGCATCCAGTAACCCCTCATCTCTCATCGAATCGCCTGTTTTAAACTACGGCAAAGTTCTTCGAGGGATTTTAAACCATCGCCGGGGGAATTATCGGCCAAACGTTTAACCATGGCACTGCCGACAATTACCGCATCAGCACCCCAGTTTTTCACCTGTAGCGCCTGTGTCGCGTCAGAAATGCCAAATCCTACCCCGACGGGTTTATCGGTGACAGAACGGATAGAATCGAGCAATTCCTCCACTCTGGTGGCCACTTGCTTCCGCATTCCCGTCACTCCCGTGACACTAACCAGATAAATAAAACCTTGGGATTGCCTGGCGATCGCTTGTATTCGTTCCGGGGGACTGGTAGGCGCTACCAATAAAATCACTTCAATTCCCTTAGCGGCAGCCGGTTGCAGCAGACTTTCCGCTTCCTCTAGGGGTAAATCGGGAACCACCAAACCACTCACCCCGGCTGCTTTAATTTGGTCTAAAAAGACATCTATCCCGCGATGATAGATGGGATTATAGTAAGTAAACAGAATAATCGGAGCTTTCACCTCTCCCTGGGCATTTTTGACGATTTCTAGCACATCTTCCAACTTGACACCCCGATTTAAAGCGCGGGTGGCTGCCGCTTGAATAACCGGACCATCCGCAAGAGGATCGGAATAGGGAACCCCCAACTCGATCAGATCAGCCCCTGCCCGGTCTAAAATGCGTAAAGCTTGGGCAGTAGTAGATAAATCGGGATCACCGGCAGTAATAAAGGGAATCAAGGCACAATTCCCCTGGGAACGGAGAGAACGAAAACACTCGGAAACAGCAGTCATCGAAAATTACTGGAGAGATAAAGCACTGTCTATTATCTCATGGCGGGGAATAGCTCATCGCCGGTCGCTGTCAGCTCAGGTAAAGAATTTTTCAAGTAATACTTAAAGAATATTGACAAAATGGCGATCAAGGGTAAAATAGGCTCAGTCTAGTAGTTTTGAGAAAGTTTCTGGCATAACATGGGTTTTTGTTCCGCTTTTTCTGGTACAAAATAGGACTACTGCCCGATCGGTTTGCGTATAATCAAACACCATATTATATCCATGTTTTCCATTTACATTCTCACCTATAACGAAGAAATTGATATTGCCGCCTGTGTAGAATCGGCACTTCTATCCGATGATGTGATTGTGGTTGACTCCTACAGTAGCGATCAAACAGTAGAGATTGCTTCTCGTTATCCAGTGCGCGTGATTCAGCATCAATTTGAAAGTCATGGTAAACAAAGAACTTGGATGTTAGAAAATATCGAGACTAAATACGATTGGGTTTATATTCTCGAAGCAGATGAAAGGATGACACCCCAACTGTATGCAGAATGTCTGAGTGCCACGCAACAGACAGAATTTACTGGTTTTTATGTGGCCGAAAGAGTTATGTTTATGGGAACTTGGATTCGTCGCAGCACCCAGTATCCCCGTTATCAAATGCGTCTATTTAGAAAAGATCAAGTCTGGTTTAGCGATTATGGTCACACGGAAAGGGAAGAATGTCGAGGAAAAACCTCTTTTTTAGAAGAAACCTATCCCCACTATACCTGTAGTAAGGGTTTAAGTCGTTGGATTGAAAAACACAATCGTTATTCTACCGATGAAGCAGCAGAAACCCTACATCAGTTGGCTAACGGGGGTGTTAGTTGGAAAAATTTATTTTTTGGTGAAACCGAAGTAGATAGACGGAGAGCTTTAAAAGATTTATCCCTACGATTGCCTTTTCGTCCCTTGCTTCGTTGGTTTTATATGTATTTTATCCTAGCGGGAATTCTCGATGGTAAAGCTGGTTTTGCTTGGTGTACTCTGCAAGCTTTTTATGAGTATTTGATCCTCTTAAAAGTGGCGGAAATGAAACAGGGTTTACCCACTCCCCCCGAACTGAGAAATCGTTTTCATACCCCGCAAAATAGTAACAATAGTAATTCCCATAGGCCCGGTTTTGTCTCCCTAAAAGGAAAAGCCGATTAACATTCAACCATGATTAGGGTCTGCTGAAAAAGTTTTTCCTAGGGGCAGGGTGTAGGGTGTAGGGTGTGGGGTGTGGGGTTTTACCGATTTTGAGGGGGTCAATTACCTAATTTTCAGGGAAAAAGTACCTGAATTTCCCCCTGATCACTCCCATATCTGGTACTTTTGGATTTCAAAAAAGGCTAAAAGTCTTATCCAGCAAGGTTTTTAGATTTATTCAGCAGACCCTAATTAATCAGCCGGCAATGACCTAACAACAACTCAGGAACAAAAAACAATGCTAATCCACCTACTCAGTGGTTAATTTTCACGGGGAATACAGCCGTTCGACTTCACCCAATAGTTACTTGACTGGTATCGACGCTGGTTGCCCCATGGACTTTACTGGCAATTGCTACCATTTTATTTAAAGTCGCCTGATGGGAAACCCTGCCTTTTAGTACAACTTTACCACCAGTTTGAGCGACCCACAATTTGTCTTCATCAGCTAAATCCGGTGTCTCGTCAAAAGCTAAAACTACTCGTTTAGCTAGGCCGCTTTCGTCGTATTTTCCGTCTAATCCGACTCTTTCGGGGGGAATACCCGCAGCAGCGGCTTTACCTGTGATCGCACTAGCGGCATCTGCCGGTTTATCTAAGCCAAAAATTCTTTTTAACCAATCCATTGCTAACACTCCTGATTGAGTTCTAAAACCCCAATTTCTTTAAGAGGGATTTAGTGGAAACGATGTGTCGATCTAATCCTAAACGATCAGGACTGACTCCCACCGCTAAAGCGACTAATTGGGAAAAATGTAGTACAGGTAAACCTAAACTTCGACCGATCACTTTTGCCACTTCCGGTTGTCGGGAATCAAGATTAAGATGGCATAAAGGACAAGGGGTGACTAAACAATCGGCCCCCGCTGCCATGGCCTCTAAAATGTGTTTTCCTGCCATTTGGAACGATTGGGTGGTGGCATAACTGGACAGGGGCCAACCACAGCATTGAGTGCGTCCTTGATAATAAATCGGATTTGCTCCCACCGCTCGAAAGACATTTTCTAGGGATTCCGGCTGAAAAGGATTATCGTAGGGGAGAGTATCCTGGGCCCGCAGGAGATAACAACCATAAAAACCGGCACAATTTAAGCCTGATAAGGGACGAATCACCTTGGCCGCCAGATTATCTAAGCCATAATCGCCCACAATTGCCCAGAGTAGGTGTTTAACCGTCGTCGTACCTTGGTAGGGGGAACAATGTTCTTTCTGTAAATAATTATTAACTTCCTCAACATAATTGGGATTATTATGCTTTGCTTCCTTCAAGCGCTCATCCACATGACCGATCACCCCTTGACAGGTGCTACAGTGAGTCAACAGGGGTAAATTGAGGGCTTCTGCTAGGGCAATATTGCGCGCATTGACGGCATCTTCCAAGAGTTGCGAATCTTCCTTATAGGTTCCCGAACCACAACAGGCAGCTTTTTTGAGTTCGACTAAATTAATCCCCAAAGCTTCCGTCAGGGCTGCCGTGGATAGATATAGTTCCCGACAGGCACCTTGGGCGACACAACCGGGAAAATAAGCATACTGGAGATTGTTGACTGTCATGGATTCTAGGAAATTACTACTCATTACCTATCTACCATCTTGCCCCTCTTCCCCCCTGTCATCACTAAAGTCATGGAATTTCTTAACAGACAGTCTTTTGTGAGCTGCTCCGAACAAGTGTAGAGTAGTTTGTCCCTAGAGATAATATCCAAACAGGAGGAGAGCCATCTCAGCAGTATAATGGCTCTCCTTGAGAAAAATTGTTGTCATGAGGAGTGGGTTATATAAATGGGAATCTATCCGGTCAAGAGGTGATTTATCGGTAGAATTGAGAGTGCAGCCGAGAAATTACGGCGAGAAACCCTATTTTGTCGGCTTACGCCGCTTGGGGGAGGGTGATAACAGCATCAAAGTCAGCACGGCTAGGGAAAATCGAGAGAACCCTGTCCAGTTGGGTTAATTCAAAGATAATCTTGACTGAAGGTGGAATAGAACAGATATTGAGGGATTTTTCTTGACTTTGAGCCAGACGAAAGACGGTAACTAAAGCCATTAATCCAGCGCTGTCGAGGAATTCCACCCTACTCATATCCACGAGAAAAGTGATAGAGCGACTCCGGTTAACCATATTGGTGAGCTGCTCTTGAAATTCTAGGACGTTAGCGGCGGTAATATAGCCACTTGGCTCAAATAGAGCAATTTCTGGGACTTTTACGGGACTTTTCATGGCTGGGCTTTGAAATTCATAAATGAACCTTTTAACTAGAAATCAGATACCGCTATTATGTCCTAACTTTCTGATTTTGCAACCCCGGTCTTGATAAATTTCCTCTCTCTTGAAAAGATTAATCTTTTCTTAATCTTGACCCCTGTAGGGAGGAACTGGTTTTAGGTTAACCTCATAATCTGGGCAGTAAAGAGAAACAGTCATCAAGGCTTATTAGGGTGAACACTAGGGGAAAGTCGTTAGGTTTAAGCTCTAATCCCGAATAACTGATGATAACCCACTATTATACTGGTATTTTTGTTAAAATAAAGTAAAGCAGGATACAGAAACTAGATTTATTGAGCTAGAGTAAGGAAATTGTGGATACCCAGCCGACTATCCGCCAATTAGTGGAACAAGCCCTATATTATCGTCAAATCACGCCAGAAATCGAGAACGGAATCAGTGAACTCCTCGGTCGTCTTGGCTACGTTTCTGATGTGGATTACGAGGCCCTCGAGTTACTCATGGATGAAATGGACGAAGGCCGGATTAATCTCGTTCCGCGTCGGTAACTTCAGTTATCAGTTATCAGTTATCAGTTATCAGTGGTGAGTTATCAGTTCACTGATGGCCTTTCGGTTCCTGCTTATGCAATGGACGGGGTTATAAGGGATGATTTAGCGATCACCCGATCGAACCGGACCTAGTAACGAAGAACCTGACTGATTACTGTTGGCTGAACCATCCCCCAAAACCTAATTTCCCCAAATTTCCCCAAATTAATATAATTAGCTGCAGGCTTTCTCTTAACCTGATTTCTTCGATGATTCCTTTAACTCTTAATCTCTTGCAAGGTTCCGTTACTTTTCGTTTCAGTCCCAGTGCTGCTCTGGATTTGCAAAGGGAAATTAACATTTTACTCGATCGACTGAAAGCGATCGCCAGTAATGCTGCTAGTGGGGGTAAACCCCAACCCCAAAAACCGCTGGAATATCAGCACACTGGTGATGTGTTTCTGGAAGTGTTTTGTAATCCCAATATTTATCCGAATCCTTTTTCGGCTAAAGTTTTGTTAACGGTCCGTGATGATCGCCTGCGCTTAACCACAGAAGCAGAATTAACCCGTGTGATCGAGGATTTAGAGCGTTATATCGACCAAAATAGTTAGAATCGGGGGATTTTTGGGGTTTCGACCTTTCCTTGTCGTCCCACCTCTCCCCATCTGACTATTCTTCTCTAGCTTGCCATGTTACCGACCGATTTATTGATTTCCCGTCAAAATGGCGAGACAATTATTCCCAAACGCTTACCGATCGCTGCCGATTATCTGGCGATCGCCAAAGAACAAATCAGCTGTTTTCAGGAAAGTATCGGTCAAACTAAGGGAGAATTAAGCCAAAAACTCCTAATCTTGGAGGGAGACAGTCCCGATTATAAAATTAAACGGGGATTTGCTCACCTATTAACCAATCATTTTGCCAACTTTGAGATTATTAGTCCCTTAGAACCCCAGGAATTAAGAAAAAGAGTTTTTGAACAAGCGGCTAACTTTGTTCCTATTCCCCAAAATCGATCGCTAATTCTGGAGAAAATTGCCCAGCAACTCAGCCAAGAATTAAATCAAGAAATTTTTCCAGTAGCTCTAGAAAAAGGACTCTATGCTGATTTAGCGGAGAATAAAATTCTCACTCAATTTGATGCTCCCACCCCCGAAAACTTAATTCATCGTTTTAACCTCTCGCAAATTCAAGGTATTTTTTATCGGGCCAGTTATTTAATTATCAACGTCCATCGCAATGATCCGGGGGAATATAAATATCTCTTTCGCTATCTAAAACTATTTCGTTTAATGACTTATATCGAAGGGGATGCCGACACGGGATTTACTATTACTATCGATGGTCCCACCAGTTTATTTAAAGCTAATAGTCGTTATGGCATTGAAATCGCTAAATTAATTCCTGCCTTACTCCATGTTACTCACTGGAATTTGAAGGCACAATTACAGTATAAAGATTCCTATACAGGAACTATTAAAAAACAACAGTTCAATTTAGAGGATAACTGTGGTCTGGTGTCCCACTATTCCCCGGGTAAACCCTACGATAGTATGTTAGAGGAATCTTTCGCTAAACGTTGGTTACAGTTAAAAACTGAATGGCAGTTAGAAAGGGAAGTAGATTTAGTGCCTTTACCCGGAGGAGTGATGATTCCCGATTTCCGTTTAGTGCATCCCGATGGTCGCGTTTTTCTCCTCGAAATTGTTGGTTATTGGCGACCAGAATACCTACAAAAGAAATTTTTACAGGTTAAATCGGCCCAAGCAAATAATCTAATTTTAGCCGTATCGGAACGGTTAAATCTAGAAAAAGCCGGAGTTAAATTTCAAAATCTACCCGCTCAGGTTATCTGGTTTAAAGATAAATTATCACCCCAAGCAGTGTTAGAAGTTTTAAGTTAAAGGGTTAAGAAGCTAAAAGCGGAAGTATGATTTAATACTCCCGCTTCGGTTTAATCAGACTAGGTCAACTTTTTCGCTTAAGACCGGACAATGAGTGCTACATCATTGAGCAATGGCAGGACTGATGGACACTTTCACCACTTTATTTTTTTCTTCTTCCGCTTTCGGGAGGGTGAGATTGAGAATACCATCTTTGTATTCAGCAGCCACGTTAGTGTTATCAACCTGAACCGGTAGAGGAATAACCCGATGGAATTTACCATAACGGAATTCAGTGCGGGTAAATCCTTCTTCTTCGGTTTTAATTTCCGATTTTCTTTCACCATTAATGGTCAGACTATCGGCTGTTACTTCCACGTTGAGGTCTTTGGCTTCCATACCGGGTATTTCCAGTTTAAGCTGAACTGCCTCTGGCGTTTCGGTCATTTCCGCCGCCGGGATGAAGGATAACCCCACTTTTTCGCCATTGCCTACATCAGTCGGCACGATACGGTCCAACAAGCGATTCATTTCTTTCTGTAGGCTTTCTACTTCTCTGAAAGGTTCCCAGCGTATAAGTGCCATATAAGTCACCTCCGAAGTTTTCTTAACGCTAGAGATGTTGGTTTATCTCTACACTTTTAGGATAGATAAAAGATTGTCTGACCGGGGTAGGGTTTTCGGTATTGAGTTTTTCCGGATTCCCGTACTATCTCCTATACTAGGGTCTGCTGAAAAAGTTTTTCCTGGTGTGGGGTGTGGGGTGCGGGGTGTTTTCTCAGTGAACTGATAACTGATAACTGATGACTGATAACTGATAACTGATAACTGACTCCAACAACAAACTTTTTCAGCAAAACCTAATTATTGTCTATTATTTTCATCGAAATAGAGCAATAACTCCTAAAATAACCCCTAGCAAGCCAATTAAGATGGCGAATATAACGGCTTTGCGATTTCTCTCTAGTTGGCGTGTTAAGTTTTTTCGTTCTTCCTGAAAACGATTCAGTCTGCGCTCAATTTCCTCTAACTTAATTTTTTGTTTCGAGTTCTTAGTCTCAAGATTTTGCAGATGAGATTTAAAAGTTTCTAAATCAGCTTGTATTGTATCTTTTTGCTTTTGCAAGGTTGTCTGAAATTCCTCTAATTTTTGATCATAGGATTCTACAATCTCAGAAATTTTTAAATAATTACTTTCAACAGCTAATAACTGTTCTAGCTTAACATCAAAACTATTAAACTTAGTTTGTAGTCGGTTAACTTGTTCTAATAAATCGATATATTTATTATCAATACTTTGTTCAAATAGCTTGCTTTCTTTCCTGAAAATTTTGTAAACGCTAAGATAATTATAATTAATTATTTTTCTGGGAATTAAGTTGTTCGCACCCGTTAATAAATATTTCGTTACATTATCAGAAATGGCGATTGATGATTTGAAAGTTTCTTCCATACTCTTATTGATCAAAAATGCTTGTTCATTGTAATCATCAAAGTTCGTTTTATTTAAATCATTAATTATACTAATAATACTATCTATAATTCTGTTAACTTGAGTGTATAATCTCAAATCGTTTATAAACATAAAGCTATGGCTAGGCATATTTTCTGATAAGAATTTCATGTTTTCAAGTATTGTTTTTAAATCTTTATCATTTTCTCCAAATTCATTTAAACAGTTTTGAAACATGAAAATATTGCTGTCTTTTATATTACTAACTATTGAAAAAAAAAGAATCAATTTGATTTATATCTAAATGATGACTGAGGAGAGCAAAATGATAGTCTTTAAAGCAATTGTTGATTATATTTTTAGTGATGTCTTGACTGATTCGCCAAGTATCAGAATATAGGTCGTAGGAATAGATAACTATCGATTTTACTTCTGGGTAAAATTGTCGTAAAAAACTTAATAAACCAAGAGCTTCAGGTGCAGCACCCGCGCAAAATAAACAAACTTTGAGATGTTTTTTATCAAAAACTAGCTGCATCAAGCTGGGGTCTTTTTCTTGCAAGCTTTCCAAAACTCTATAAGTCATTTCTACATAATGAGGATAGTAAGCCAGTAAGTAAGCAGCCTGAGTGTTATAATTAGAATAATCTACACTTACATGATTAGTATGAAAACTACTTCTTAGTCGTTTAACATCAGGTTGCAAAGATTGTAAGTAAGATTTAATACTAAGACTTTTTCCCTGTAATCTATTCAGATCAATTAAATTTTCGATAATTAAGTGGTATAAATTGTTAAGTTCGTTCATGGTTAGATAATATTCCTAAAAGTAAGATTAATTCTCGCAGAAATATTGTGATTAGTTTTGGGTAATTGATGTAACCAGTGGTGTTGAGTTGCTCCGCGCATGATTAGCAAACTACCTGATGTTAGCTCAAGATTGATAATATCTTCCTCCTGTTTATGTTTAAGTGAAAATTTTCTTGTGCTGCCAAAACTAACCGATGCAATAACTGGATTTTTGCCTAATTCTGGTTCATCATCACTATGCCAAGCGACGCTATCTCGACCATCTCGATAAAAATTCAGAAGCACGCTATTAAATTTCGTACCTGCTAGAGTTTCCGCTCTCTCTTTAATATATAATAAGGTATCTGTCCAAGCAAGAGGATTCATATTAATTCCTGAATAAGTATAGGATTTATCTGAATCGCCATACCAAGCAGTTAATCGAGGTAGAGGTAAGGTTTGCCCCATCATTTTTATATAATCCTGTCGCCAAGCTATCTCATTTTGCAAAATATTTAGCAAATATTCACTTTGTTTATCATTGAATATTTCTTGGTAAAAAATAACTTCACCGTCTCGATTAATTAATGTTTCTCCAATGGTTGATTCTAGAGGATTAATTTTGATAAATTCTCTAATTCCTTGCTGACGATAACGCCTAAACCATTTGTATAATGTGCTATAGCTATAATCTGAAAATTGAGCAAACTGTCTAATATTATCAGACTGAGATGTTTTAAAATCAATCAATGCTTGTATCGGCTGAGTTTTTTCTGCCTCTAGCAGATAGACTTTTAAAAGAGAGATAGATTCTTTGATATGCAAAGTTTTATATTTACTCATAGATAGGATAAAAAATTAAAACATTTTGATATTAATTATCTACTGATGAATAATTAAACTTTCTAAACTGGTTTGTAAATCTTGGGTTAATTGTGCTACGGCCGAGCGTCGCTCGCTTTTATAATCGGCATAGCGCTCGGATACGGAAATAGGCTCACCGATAGTTATTATCGCTTTTTGTTGACCAATTTGGGGACGGAAAAAGGGATTACCTCCCTTAATTCTTGTCACTAAATCCCAGAGTAATAAAATTGTCTCAGCAAATCTTTCTACGGTGGGTTTTTCTTTGACATAATAACCAGTTACTGAGACGAAACTTTCGACAATTCTCATGTGCCACATTTTTAAATTAGCTTCATCGGCCAGGCGATCAGCTAATCCTAATTCAAGGGGAGAAATAGAATGAGTGGGTTTTAATTCTTCCCGATAAATGCGTTCCCATCCTGCTTGTTCTAAACGACGACAGCGATCAATTACATTACCATTAGGAGAAAGATTAAAATACTTTTCTACAGTTTGTAAGGCCACATCTAATAAATTGGCTAAACGTTTGGCTAGGGTTTCATTTGGATCATCACCATTGGCAGGCACTACAGGCAAAGATTGATAGTAGAAATCTCGATAAAAATCCTCCATTAAGGATAATAATCTTTCTCCTAAACGAAAAAGACGCTCGTATAAAACCTTTTCTTCTAGGGATAAATTTGGGATTGTTTCTAAACCGCTATCGGTTTCTAAATTAGTTAAAATTCGCTCGATTTCTTGCCACACTGGAGTCAGATAAAAATACTGAATACCAATAGGTAAAATAATTACTTCTTGCTGTTGTTTAGCTTTTCTGACATCATCCACCCCCCAAAAAGCCAATTGAGAAATACCCGGTTCAATCGCACTCACAAGCTCATTATGTCCGTTAGTTGCCCCTTCCGGAGCAGCGGCTAAAGGATAATCTCCTTCTAATAATAAACGACGAGCCGAACGCAATCCGATTAAATCGGCTTTTCCCCGTTGAATTGGTGTGCCACCTAACTTAGAATATAACCATCCTACCCTTTCTCCCGCCCATAAAGGAATCCCTCGATCGTACATAAAATAAGCGTGAATTGGATTGTTTAATTTTATTCCTAACTCTTGGGCTTTTTTGGGTACTAATTTCCACAAAAGATAGGCCATACAGTAGGGATCGTTAATACTGGGATGACGAAAGGCAAGCAGTAAACGTACTTTTTTCTCTTGACTTTTTTGATAAAATGTGATTAAAGTTTCTAGATTAGCGGCCGAAATTTCCCTTAAGTTGGTTTGAGTTTGTAACCAGAGAGGTAAAAAGATTTGACATCCCTTTAAAAGCAAGGGATTAAGGTCAGGGGGTATAAATTCTAGAGGAGGTTGTGCGCCCAAAGATAGATTAGACATATAAGTAGTCGTGCCAAATAAATTTCCTAGTTGAGACAGTTATCAGTTATCAGTTATCAGTTATCAAATTTGAGTTTTCAGTTCACTGTTTACTGTTTAAGAAAGAATCCAAGAAAACTCTGATCAATAATTACTCACTGGTCAAAAGCTAATCACAGCAGCAAACAGATGTCGAGCTAGATTTCAAATAGACTGGGATTACAGGCTCCCTCAACCGTGAAAGGAGAAATTAACCGACTTTGAGCGAGGAGGAACAGGAGCAGTTTACCTCCTCACCTAAACAAATACAGCTATACTATAGCTCTATCCCCATTTCCTGCAAACGAGCTGCCAGCCGTTGAGAACGCTGTCTTTCCGCTTCCAGAGCTTGCTGAGTAGCATTTAATTGCTCCTGTGCTGCAGCCGCCTGCTCCTGTGCTGCAGCCGCCTGCTCCTGTGCTGCAGCCGCTTGCTCCTGGGCTGCTTCTTCTGGCAAGGGGATTAAATTGCCTTCCGAGTCATAAAATCTTGCCCAGATTGCCGTTTCTCGGTCAATAGTGCCTTCCCAAGTTCCCAACCAATAGCCTAAAGTTTCGCACCATAACCAGCCGCGCTCGTTTCGTTCTAAAGAATGGTAGCGTTGGTCGGCCCCTAAATGCCATCCTTGTAAAGAATTGGCATCGAAAGGATCGTAGATGAAATAATCTGGCGTGCGGAAGGTTCCCTCATAAATTGCCTTTTTTCGCACTTTATCAGTCTTAGCGGTACTAGGAGAGGTTAATTCCACGATAACGTCGGGATAACGTCCCTCTTCTTCCCAAATTACCCAACCCTGTCGCTCTCTCGTACCATCGACATTGAGGACGGCGAAGAAATCTGGCCCGCGAAAATCGCGATTTTTCGCCTGTTCGCGGCTGAAATAAATAAACATATTGCCACCAGTGTAGAAGTCGTCTCGTTCGCCGTAACCCTGCTGTAGGGAGCGAATCAAGACATTCATGGCAATGCGGTGTCGGTTGCTTTCCAAAGGTTCACCATCATCAAAAATTAAGTCTGTGGGGGGTGGGGGGGGTTCCCAGAAGTCCTCGAAATCTTCTTCTATCAGTGCCGGAGAGGTGGCAGTTTCGTCGCTTTTGGCAATCGTCATTTTTTCGGCCTCTCTAGGTGGGAGTATCCATGTTTTTGCTGATTATTGATCCTATGTTACATCAGAATTTAGGAGTGAGGAGATAGATGTTAGGAGTTGAGAAAATTATCTTCGCTTAACAATGATCAAAACTTTTCTTCCGGGTGCATTATACTGGGCTAACACACCCGAATAATATCCTTAAGCTAACCAAAAAACTTGGCTTTATCTTTAACTAATTTTGTCCCGATTCCGGCGGCAATGACTTCGGAGAGAATGCTAATTAAACGATAGATAGCAACGGTGACAAGTACGTTAGCGGCGGGAAATTTTTCTGTGTCAAAAAGTGCAATCGCTGTAGCTTCAAACACTCCTAATCCCCCCGGCGCTCCGGGGACAACTAAACCCAATAACCAAGCAAAACTAAAGGTTCCTAAGAGGGGTAAAATCTGAGCGGGGGTAATCATTTTTAACACCATCCAAGCTAAAATAAAACCCGCACTGCGCCACAATAAAAATCCAGTTTCACCCAAGAGAGGGACGAGAGGATATTTAGTTAGATAAACAGGTTCTTGAGCAATCTTTTTCTTTTGGCTAAGGATTTTGAGAGGATAATTTAAAAATTTGGGATGAATGCTGATTAAAATTAATCCTAAAACTAATATCTGTATCCCTAGACTTGAGCTAGATTTCATCCAACCTAAACCACTACCAATAACTGCTATGGCTAAGGCTGCACACACCAGCAATAAAAGTTCTAATAAAACGCTTAAACTGGCGATTCCCCAATCACTTCCTGCTTTATTAATGGCCACGATGCGAGCATAAAAGTGACCGATATTACCAGGTAGATATTTTCCTAAATTGGTAATCATATAGATGCCAATTCCTGTGGAGGTTTTAATCGGTTGTTGATAGCTTTTGAGTATCCATGTCCACACCCATCCTGCCCAAATTTGAGCGATAACAGTGGTTACAAGTGCCAAGAAAAGAAATAACCAGCCATGATTTTCAATTCTAACTGAGGTGACGTTATCCCAGTTATTTTTAAGGTTACTGAGAACAAAAAATAAGGTTCCCCCAATAATCAGCCAACGTAGAAACTTTTTCAGCATTTCATTTTTTCCTTTATTCATTTTCTGGGGGGAACCAATCGAGATCAAGAAGATTTTCTAAACTGTAGGGAAATTCCCCAGGAAAACTAACTTGATTATCGGTTTTTTCTCTAACATAATTTAAAGCTTTCTGGTAAATACGAGGTAATTCTTGAGTGAGATAATTGCGGAGATTAGTAGTTAAATAAGTGTCGATCTGGTTTTTGAAATTGACGATTTCTGAACGCCAATGAGAACGATTATATTCTCTTTCCCTTATCCAAAATTGTAGCAGTAAAAAATGTCTAATAATTTGCTCTAATAAACTAGCAACACGAAACTTTTTTTCGTTTCCCAAATCTTCTAACTCCTCGATTAGGTTTTCTACATCTAAAGCTTCAAAATTTTTAGCCTTGAGCAGCTCTATAGTTTCTTCTAACCAGAGAGAATCATCAACTTCGTAGAGAGTTTTTAAGTCGGGAATAACAGTCATTATCATTTCCTTTATTCGTAAGGTGGTAGCCAATTGGGATCGAGAAGTTCTTCTAAACTGTAGGGACAAGTATCGGGAAAAATAACTTGATTTTTTGTCTTTTTTCTCACATAACGGGTTGCCTTCTGATAAATATTATCAAATTCTTGTTCTAAATATTTCCGTAAACTTGCCGTTAGGTAGGTATTTAATTGATCTTGAAAATTTACCAGTTCTGATTCCCAATGACTTTGATTATATTCTCTTTCCCTTGTCCAAAATTGCAGTAACAAAGCATGACGAATAATTTGCTGTAAAAAACTAGCAACACGAAACTTTTTTTCGTTTCCCAAATCTTCTAACTCCTCGATTAAATTATCTAAATCTAAAGCGTCAAATCTTCTCGCTTTTAAGAGTTCGATAGTTTCTTCTAACCAGAGAGAATCATCAATTTCGTAGAGAGTTTTTAAGTCGGGAATAACAGTCATTATCATTTCCTTTATTCGTATGGTGGTAGCCAATTGGGATCGAGAAGTTCTTCTAAACTGTAGGGACAAGTATCGGGAAAAATAACTTGATTTTTAGTCTTTTTTCTGACAAAGAAAACTGCATCTTCATAAATGTTAGTTAATTCATTTTGTAAATAATTACGGAGATTGGTGGTTAAGTATCTTTTTAGCTGAATTTGAAAGTTGACTATTTCTAACTCCCAGTGATCCTGATTATATGCTCTTTTCTCTGTCCAAAATTGCAGTAACAAAGCATGACGAATAATTTGCTCTAATAAACTGGCAACACGAAACTTTTTTTCGTTTCCCAAGTCTTCTAACTCCTCGATTAAATTCTCTAAATCTAAAGCTTCATATCTTTTATTCTTCAAGAGTTCTATGGTTTCTTCTAACCAAAGAGAATCATCAATCTCATAGAGAGTTTTTAAGTCGGGAATAACAGTCATTTTTTATCTCCTTGATTGTCAGATGGTAGCCAATTAGGATCGAGAAGTTCTTCTAAACTGTAGGGACAAATATCAGGAAAGTTGACTTTATTATCGGTTTTTTGACGAACGTATCGCACGGACTCAAAGTAAATTTGCTCAAATTCCTGTTCTAGATATTTACGAAGATTTGTGGTTAAATAACGTTTTAGTTGATCTTTAAAACTCACTATCTCTGCTTGCCAATGAGCTTGATTATATTCTCTTTCCCTTGTCCAAAACTGTAATAATAAACAATGTCTAATAATTTGCTGTAAAAAACTAGCAACACGAAACCTTTTTTCGTTCCCCAAGTCTTCTAACTCCTCGATTAAATTGTCTAAATCTAAAGCGTCAAATTTTTTCGCTTTCAAGAGTTCGATAGTTTCTTCTAACCAGAGAGAATCATCAATTTCGTAGAGAGTTTTTAAGTCTAGAATAACAGTCATTTTTTATTTCCCCTAGAATTGGCAATAGTGACCAGTTAAACCGATCACTAAAGCTTTTTCCTGTTTATATACTAGATAATTTTAGCGGAGCGCAGACCGAAAAAGAGACCGAGGGCAATTCCGGTAAAAACGATCAGATAACCCGCTAAAGCGGCAACAGCTAACACAGACATGGTGAAAATCTCCCAAGTAATTTAATCTTTTTTAGCATTGTACCGTTATTCTTGCCCTTCCCCTTCCTCCTCTTCTATATCTTCCCCAAAGCGCTGCTGGGGGGGAATTGCGGCGACAATTGCCTCAATTACCTTGCCGACTGGAACAATTTCTAAGCCCACATCTTCGGGATAAACTTGACCTCTGGGGACAATTGCCCGTTTAAAGCCCAATTTAGCCGCTTCTTTTAATCTTAGTTCCATTTGCGACACTAGGCGCACTTGTCCGCCTAATCCCACTTCCCCGATTAAGACTGTGCGCGGATCCACGACTCGATCGCGAAAACTGGCGACAACAGCGATCGCAACTCCCAGATCCGCCGCCGGTTCTTCCACTCCCAACCCTCCTGCGGAGGCAACATAGGCATCTAATTTCGATAAAGGAATACCGACGCGCTTTTCTAAAACGGCGAGAATTTGCTGTAATCGGTTGTATTCTATGCCAGTAGTCGATCTTCGGGGGGAAGCATAGCTGGTAGGGCTAACTAATGCCTGTAACTCCACCACAATCGGGCGTGTACCTTCACAGGCTACCACCGTCGCCGTACCAGGGGAAAATTCGTCGCGATTGCCTAAAAACAATTCTGAGGGGTTTTCCACTTCCACCAAACCGTGATCCACCATCTCGAAAATACCGATCTCATGGGTGGCCCCAAAACGGTTTTTCACGGATCTTAAGAGACGATGGGAGGCATAGCGATCGCCTTCAAAATATAACACCGTATCGACCAAATGTTCCAAAACTCGCGGACCAGCGATCGCCCCTTCTTTAGTCACATGACCGACAATTAATAAAGTAATATTCTCCCGTTTTGCCACCTGCATCAAGGCGGAGGTACATTCGCGAACTTGGGCGACGGATCCCGGTGCGGAAGTTAACGCCCCAAAATAAAGAGTTTGAATACTGTCAATTACCGCCACCTGTGGGCGTAGAGATTCTAATTCCCGCAAAATTTCCTCTAAATCTGTTTCTGGCAGAACGTAGAGATGATTATCGAGTTCTGCGGTTGATTCAGAGGCTTTTTTCTCCTTGCCATTGCCGTTATTTTCCGACTCCACGGCAACCACTCCCACCCCCAAACGGGCAGCCCGCAGTTTAATCTGTTGTCCCGATTCTTCGGCGGAAACGTAGAGGATGCGCGGTAATCTTTGGGCGAGTTGGTTGGTAACTTGCAGTAAAAGCGTCGATTTGCCGATACCCGGATCGCCGCCGATTAGTACAAGAGAACCGGGGACAATGCCACCGCCGAGAACGCGATCGAATTCCCCGTAACCAGAGGGAAAACGTTCCTGTTCATACTGGGTAATTTCCGAGAAGCGCACCGAGATGCGCGGTTGCGGGTTGCGTTGCCCTTTGCCGTTATTTGGGCGACTATTTTGCCATCCTGGGCGATTTCCCGCCGGATTATTGCCACCAGCCATCACTTGTTCTTCTAGCGTCCCGTAGGTGTCACAACTGGGGCATTTTCCCAACCATTGGGGAGATTCCGCCCCACAAGCGCTACAGATATATATTGTTCGCGATTTCGCCATGTTTTTTAAGAAAAGTTGAAGAAAAGCGGTTTGAGGATCAATTCTCTTGTCAAATTTAGTTAAGTATGATAAAGGGGAAGGAAGACCATAAAGTTATTGATAATTGCCATAAAAGAAATAAAATAGGAAATTTAGGCTTAATGATAACGGCAAAGGGATATTCTATAAACAGGAACGCTCGTTATTTAACTTTAAAATTCATCACACTATTTAACTAAGGAGTGTTAATTCAGTTGGAGAACCAGAAGGAAAAAATTCTCGTTGTTGATGATGAAGCCAGCATCCGTCGTATCTTAGAGACTCGTTTGTCGATGATTGGTTATGAAGTCGTCACCGCCGCCGACGGAGAGGAAGCTTTAGAAACCTTCCGCACCGCCGAACCCGATTTAGTGGTTTTGGATGTGATGATGCCGAAATTAGACGGTTACGGTGTCTGTCAGGAACTCCGCAAAGAATCGGATATTCCTATCATTATGTTAACCGCTTTGGGCGATGTGGCCGATCGAATTACTGGGCTAGAATTGGGCGCGGATGACTATGTAGTTAAACCTTTTTCTCCCAAAGAACTCGAGGCGCGGATTCGTTCGGTGTTGCGTCGGGTAGAGAAAAATGGCGCTCCGGGGATTCCTAGTTCCGGTGTGATTCATATCGGTTCCATTAAAATCGATACCAATAAACGCCAAGTTTATAAGGGGGATGAACGCATCCGTCTGACCGGTATGGAATTTAGTTTACTGGAATTATTGGTTAGTCGATCGGGAGAAGCTTTTTCCCGCTCGGAAATCCTTCAGGAAGTTTGGGGTTATACCCCCGAACGTCATGTGGATACGCGGGTAGTGGATGTGCATATTTCCCGTTTACGAGCCAAATTAGAAGATGATCCCAGCAATCCTGAGTTAATTCTCACCGCTAGAGGTACAGGCTATCTTTTCCAGCGGATTTTAGAACTAGACGAGGAATAGTTCTCAGCTATGGCACCAGCTGATCCCAATCGTATTTTAAGACTGTTACCCCTGTTCGCCGGCATCGTCGGGGGTACGGTATTAATGTTTAATCGTTTTGCCACTGCCGATTTAACCCCATCGCAAGCGCGTTCCGATGTGATGGGAGTGATTTTGAGTGGGGTTTTAATTTTGGTGGGTTTAATCTGGCAAAGAGTTCAACCCCGCTTACCGGATGCGGTGGAATTAATCGGGCGCGAAGGTCTGGAATTTGCCCCAGATTTGCCAGAATCAGTTAAAATTGAGCTTGCTTGGGCTTCCCATTTACTTTTAACCAACACCGTGACAAAATCTCTGATCGTTTATTATCAGGGAAAAGTTTTATTACGTCGCGGTATCTTAAGCCAGAATTCTGAAGTTAAAGTTAGTAATATTATCAAAAGAGTTTTAGAAACCGGTAAAGCCGTCTATTTAGTTAATTTAAATTTATATCCCGCCAAAATCGAATTTGACTATTTGCCGGAAAACACCCAAGGCTTAATCTGTCAACCCATCGGTAAGGAAGGGGTGTTAATTTTGGCGGCAAATGCGCCGCGCAGTTATACTAAACAAGATGAAATTTGGATCGAGGGAATTGCTGATAAATTAGCCAACACTTTCAGTCAGTTTTAGACGATTTCAGTAAGATTTAAGAATTTGGTTAAGATGAGAGTAGGCAATTAGCGCTCAAAATGTTATTTTCTCTCGCTGATCTATTCCTAATTTTAAGTTAATTATCTCTTCGATTCCTATTTCATCAATTATTCCCGCTACTATTCCTAAGTGATCTAGATTTTTTACTTCTATCTTTGACATTTTTCTTGACTTGAATATTTTTTGAGAACCTTTTTAGTTTCTCACTTTTTGGCTCTCTTGGGTTTGGTGGGTAAAATGTATTCTAAGATACATTCCTGCTGGCGAGGGAGTGGAAGGAACCACTCCAGACACAGAGGATGCAAAGATTGATCGCTTCTATATTAAGTTAAACTGATCAAACAAAGAATAAGAGAGCCACTTTTTCTTCCCTAAGATTATAAGTATAAATACTTAACTGGTTTTTCATTTTATATGCTACCAGTTATACTACAAGTTGAAGTGCAGAATGTGGGTTGTATTGTAAAGTTTCAATATAAATATGGTCATATATAGTCATTCATGGTAATATGTGCAGACAAAACTATCGGACTAGGCAAAAAAAACAGGAATAAGTTATCGAACGGCTTGGAGGTGGTGGAAACAAGGGAATTTAACAGGCTATCAATTGCCTTCTGG
>NZ_JADBUZ010000047.1:0-10039 GCF_020245305.1 Microcystis sp. M20BS1
ATTCTTGGGCTGCCCATTTCTCCATTTTTTTGCTTACCTCCACCTTAATTCCTTCTTTCAAAACTATACCTATCAATCGTTTCCCCTTTTTTTAAGTTTCTTCTCTTTTTGTTAAGAAAGATCTGACTAATGGATAGCTTTTTAAGGGGGGCAGGGGGGGATCAAATCCCATCACACAAATGCCTATCCTCCTCCCTAACATCAGAATTAGGATTGTGCAAATAAACCCGCACCCAATCGCAACTACGCTCCATTAAAGCATCTAAATCCCAGCCATTGTTTCCATTCCACAGTTTAATTGTGTTGTCCTCACTACCGCTCACCAAAGTCTTGCCGTCGGGACTAAAATTAACGCTATAGACAAAGTTATCATGCCCCTTGAGGGTGCGGATTTCTTGGCCTGTCTCTACATTCCACAGTTTGATTGTCTCGTCCCAACTACCGCTCACCAAAGTTTTGCCGTCGGGACTAAAATTAACGCTTATGACAGGGCTTTCATGCCCCTTGAGGGTGAGGATTTCTTGGCCTGTTTCTACATTCCAGAGTTTGATAGTCCCGTCCCAACTACCGCTCACCAAAGTCTTGCCGTCGGGACTAAAATTAACGCTTCTGACACGGCTATAATGCCCCTTGAGGGTGCGGATTTCTTGGCCTGTTTCTACATTCCAGAGTTTGATGGTGTTGTCCTCACTACCGCTCACCAATGTCTTGCCGTCGGGACTAAAATTAACGCTATAGACAAAGTTATCATGCCCCTTGAGGGTGCGGATTTCTTGGCCTGTTGACCCATTCCAGAGTTTGATAGTCCCGTCCCAACTACCGCTCACCAAAGTCTTGCCGTCGGGACTAAAATTAACGCTTATGAGACCGCTATCATGCCCCTTGAGGGTGCGGATTTCTTGGCCTGTTTCTACATTCAAGAGTTTGATGGTGTTGTCACCACTACCGCTCACCAAAGTCTTGCCGTCGGGACTAAAATTAACGCTATAGACAACGCGATCATGCCCCTTGAGGGTGCGGATTTCTTTGCCTGTTTCTACATTCCAGAGTTTGATGGTGTTGTCATAACTACCGCTCACCAAAGTCTTGCCGTCGGGACTAAAATTAACGCTTATGACAACGAGATCATGCCCCTTGAGGGTGCGGATTTCTTGGCCTGTTTCTACATTCCAGAGTTTGATGGTGTTGTCATAACTACCGCTCACCAAAGTCTTGCCGTCGGGACTAAAATTAACGCTTGTGACACGGCTATAATGCCCCTTGAGGGTGAGGATTTCTTGGCCTGTTTCTACATTCCAGAGTTTGATGGTCGCGTCACCACTACCGCTCACCAAAGTCTTGCCGTCGGGACTAAAATTAACACTTAAGACATAGCTATCATGTCCCTTGAGGGTGCGGATTTCTTTGCCTGTTTCTACATTCCAGAGTTTGATGGTGTTGTCATCACTACCGCTCACCAAAGTCTTGCCGTCGGGACTAAAATTAACGCTAAGGACATCCCCATTATGCCCAGAGAGAGTGCGGATTTCTTCCCCTGTCTCTACATTCCACAGTTTGATTGTCTTGTCTTCACTACCGCTCACCAAAGTCTTGCCGTCGGAGCTAAAACTCACACTATTGACACTGCCATTATGCCCTACTAAGCGATTAGATTCCCTTCCTTCAACCAGAATCTTCTGCAAAGCATCAATTACCTTCGTGTTGCTTGCGTTGTGTTTCTGCAAAATTTTTCCTGCCTTAATCGCTTCAACAATAGCATCTAATTCTTTTCCCTCTTCATTAAAGAGATGCAAAGAATAACCACTGAGAGAATTTGCTAAACTAAGTTCTGTATCAACTTCGCGCCGTTTTCTTTCTGCTTCGATTTTTTCTCGTTGCTTTTGATAGTGATAACTAGCTTTAATAAATTTTACGGCTACATCATCTAAATTAGAAAGTGATTTTTCTTTGATAAGATTGACAATCCTTTTCAGTTTAGAACCTCCCCAAAGCTCACTACTCGCTTTTACTGCATCTTGCTTCTGTAAATCATCCCACTGTTTAGCATCAGCATATAAACGACTTCTCAGAACAATTATCTCCTCTTTTTCTCGAATTAAATCCTGTAACACTTTCCAAGAACGTAATAACGCCTCATGTGCCACCTCAACCGTTGCTTTCCCGTCTTCTCCCTTACTCACCAAAAGACGATTATCTATCAATTGATAGAGAACCTCCCTTTGCATTTCCTCCTGTTCAAAACTCGATTTATCCGCCCTTCTGCTAACCGCTTTTTCCCCTTCTAAACTAATTAACTCTAGAAAAATTTCCTCTGCTGCTTTCCTTTGCTGTTCATTAAATTGACTATAAATTTTATCCGCTTGTTTTTCTAGCGCACCCGTTACCCCACCAATCTCTTGATAAATCTTATTATTTAAAACCCGCTCTTGAATATGATCTTTTTCCCACAATAAATCTAACGTATATTGTAACAGAGGTAAAGAGCCAGCCTGTTCATAAAAATCCGCAACAATTTGATTAATTAATCCCTTTTCAAAAATTACCCCATTTCTCGCCGCCGGTTCAGCAATAGCTAATCTTAACTCACTTTCATCCATATCCGTTAACATCTTGCTATACTGATCATGGATTTTTCCTAAACTGGGATAAGGACTTAATTTATCTAAAAAATCCGCCCTCATCGTCATCACAATTTTAACTAAACTATCATTCTTTTCAATTAATTTAATCAAACTTTTAATGAAAATATCTCTTTCAGTTTTCGGTGTACGAGTAAATAATTCCTCAAATTGGTCAATAAAAATAAACCATAAATCAGAATTATTTTTTAATCCTTCAACCACCTTAATTAAAGTATCTTCCTTAACAGCTTGTGCTAACTTTGCTTGGGATTGTGTATATCTATTCCCTAAAAGACAACCATAAAAAGACTCAAAGGGATTAACATCAGGAACAAAAGTTAAATTAACCAATCTATTTGCGCCAAAATCATCCTTTAACTTAGGAATTAAACCCGCTTGCACGAGAGAAGATTTACCACTTCCCGACGCACCTAAAAGCAGTAAAACATTCTTTTGCTTTAAATAATCAGTTAACTCAATAATCCAATTATCTCGCCCAAAAAACCTATCCTTATCATCTACTTCAAACTTCCTTAAACCCAAATAAGGTGAACCCGTAATTAAAGGTTGAGACTGAATCTCAACTCCTGACTTTTGGGTGATAATATATTGATTGATTACACCGCCACTAATATCACCTGCAATTCCCTTAAATTCACCATCACCGATAAGACCTTTAACATCACCTCCTATTTCTGAATAATAACTTTTATCAGTCATTTTTGCTACCCCAAAATTATTCTTTTCAAGTTAACTTTAAATTGCAGTTTTAGAATTAGCAATTTTTAAGGACTTCCTACTAAACCAAACAATTTAGCCAAACCGCCTAAAATCGTTACAATTAAAGCGACTAAAATCCCTCGACTGACAAACTCTTGATTCTCTAAGCGCTTTTCCACGCCATCATTTTTTCCCTCTAAACGCTTCTCAATACCATCAATTTTTCCCTCTAGACGCTTCTCGACACCATCAATTTTTTCCTCCAGACGCTTCTCGACACCATCAATTTTTTCCTCCAGACGCTTAATTTCACCTTTAACTTCACTAAGTTCAATCTTAATATCAGTAACATCTTTTTGAAGATTGTCTAACTTTTGATTGATTTGAATTAGAAAATCTTTAAGTTCTACCTCAACAGTAATTGACATAAATTTCCCTCCTAAATAATCCTCAACTAATTAATCTTCTGACTAATATTTCCACCACTAATATCTCCTGCAATTCCCTTAAAAGTACCATCTCCCACCATTCCTTTAATATCATCACCAACATTAATATTATACTTACCTGCGGCAAATTCTTCAGGTTTTAATTGCTTAAGTAATTCTTCTGCTGTCTTAATAACCTCTGCATCTCTATCAATTTTTGCTTCAAGTAACTCTTCTTTGAGCAGTGTTTTTACCCCCTCTGAATCTGGTTTTTTCTCATGTTTATCGACGATATCACTATCATCTGTTTTCCCTTTTTCTGCAAATTTCTTCTTAATCAACGCTTTTAAACTCTCATAAGCATCCTTAACGGCTGTTCCTGCCGTATCCTTAGCAGCAGCAACCGCACCAGCAGCCAACGCAGCGAGAATTATTTCCATTGCCTGAGACTCCAAATTAGATATTGCTGACTCAATCTTAGATCAAAGCAAAGTATCTGACGCGATTATGGCGCAGGTATTGGGCGCAAATGGCTTGCTCGTCGGGGTTGTTGGCTACTACTATAAGCTGGACGTGGGGGACTTGCTTGGGAATAATATCCCAGCCAGAAAATCGCTCTGTAGAAAAATCAGACCAGCTAGATAGCATATTATCAAAGCGTAAGTCCCTTAGCTGCGGGGACTCTCGAAGGACTTCCCCCTACTTAGGGTGATCAGCACACTTGAGCGATCGGAGGGCGCAGGTTCCTGGCACTTCTACAGTAACGGATTTTGTCCACAATGTAGGGGCGAACTGCGTTCGCCCAAAAGATACATTATCAAAGCGCAAGTCCCTAATCCCGTTTAGAGCATATTTCATTTAGACGAGAAAGGCTGTACTTAAAAAAATATGGTATGATGAGAAATTGTCAGTTTTACGAAAGCCGATGAAAACGGAAGAGATTATCAAATCAATCGAAGCCGAGTATCTCAAGAGCGATCTGCCCATTATCCATGTCGGTGACACGATCCGGGTAGGGGTGCGAATCGTTGAAGGAGATAAAGAGCGGATTCAGCCCTACGAGGGTATTGTCATCGCCAAACGCCATGGCGGTATCAACGAAACGATTACAGTACGCAAAGTCTTCCAGGGTGTGGGAGTAGAAAGAGTTTTCCTGCTCCACTCGCCCCGGGTTGCCAATATCAAGATCATCCGTCGTGGTAAAGTACGCCGGGCGAAACTCTACTATCTGCGCGATCGGGTTGGCAAAGCCACCAGGGTCCAAGAACGTTTCGATCGCCCTCTCTAAAAAATTTCCGGCGACAGCCTAACCAAGAAAGTTGCTTAATCGCCAACAACTACGCTATAATAAATAAAGGCCTTAAAAAAGCCCAATAGTTTAGCGAATGGGCGCTCTTAGTTCAGTTGGTAGAACGCAGGTCTCCAAAACCTGATGTCGGGGGTTCAAGTCCTCCAGGGCGCGTTTGGTAATCACCAAGCCGATAATTGCAAAGGACATGATCTAAATGTCTGAGGGTTAGTGTGGGTTGTCCGGTGAAAATGATAAGTTAAGGATAGCTTGAGTATCATTTTAAGGAGTAGCGATCGTGGCCAAAAAAGAAACCCTAGAAAAAGACGCGAGCGACAAGAAAGAGGGAAGCTCCTTTCAGGTCAAGGAATTCGTCAATGAAACCAAAGAAGAACTCGCCAAAGTCGTCTGGCCTTCCCGTCAGCAACTTTTGAGCGAATCGGCGGCGGTGATGTTAATGGTGACTTTGGTAGCCACTCTCATCTATCTAATCGATAAATTCTTTGCCTGGGGTGCGGGGAAGGTGTTCCCATGAATCTAGAAGAAGAGCAGTTTCCCGAAGAACTCAATCTTAGCGGCCTACCGAAAAAACCCCGTTGGTATGCCGTGCAGGTGGCTTCCGGTTGTGAGAAACGGGTCAAAGCTAATTTGGAACAGCGCATCCACACCCTCGATGTGGCCGATCGCATTCTGCAAGTCCAGATTCCCCAAGCGGCCACCGTCAAAGTCCGCAAGGATGGTTCACGGCAACACGGTGAGGAAAAAGTCTTCCCCGGTTATGTCCTGATCAGAATGATCATGGATGATGACGCTTGGCAGGTGGTGAAAAACACCCCCCATGTGATCAACTTTGTCGGGGCCGAACAAAAACGCCACTACGGACGCGGCCGTGGTCACGTCACCCCGCTACCCTTGAGTATGTCAGAAGTCGATCGCATCTTCAAACAAGCTCAGATTCAAGAACCCGTCGTCAAAATCAATATGGAAGTTGGCGATCAAATCTTGGTTCTATCCGGTCCATTTAAGGACTTTGAAGGGGAAGTGATCGAAGTTAGTCCCGAGCGCGGCAAACTCAAGGCCCTGCTCTCCATTTTTGGTCGGGATACCCCGGTCGAATTGGAATTTAATCAAGTCGAAAAACAAAACTAAATCATGGCTAAAAAAGTCGTCGCAATTATTAAACTAGCTTTACCTGCTGGTAAGGCTAACCCTGCTCCTCCGGTCGGTCCTGCTTTAGGTCAACACGGGGTGAATATTATGGCGTTTTGTAAAGATTACAACGCTAAAACCGCCGATCAGGCTGGGATGATCATCCCTGTGGAAATTTCCGTTTTTGAGGATCGGAGTTTTACCTTTGTCCTCAAAACTCCCCCCGCTTCCGTTCTCATCCGTAAAGCGGCCGGTGTAGAAAGAGGTTCCAACGAACCTAACAAGAAATTTGTCGCCACCATTACCCGCGACCAATTACGCGAAATCGCCCAGACTAAAATGCCCGATCTTAACGCTAACGACATCGAAGCGGCCATGAATATTGTGGCAGGAACGGCCAGAAATATGGGTGTCAAGATCTCAGATTAAATCTTATTACGGGGAGAAGTTAAGCTTCGTTATTACCCAAGGAGCAACAAATCAGATGGTAAAAAAAGTTTCACGACGTTTGCGAGATGCCCAGGCTAAGGTAGAAAATAAAGCCTACGAGCCATTAGAGGCACTAACATTATTAAAGGAATTAGCGACGGCGAAATTCGACGAAACCGCCGAAGCTCATATTCGTTTAGGTATCGATCCTAAATATACCGACCAACAACTGCGGACAACGGTAAGTTTACCCAAAGGAACCGGACGCACGGTGCGGGTAGCGGTGATTACTCGCGGGGAACAGGTGCAGGAAGCGAACAATGCTGGGGCCGATATCGTTGGTTCAGAAGAATTAATCGAAGAAATCGCCAAGGGGATGATGGATTTCGAGGTGTTAATCGCCACCCCCGATATGATGCCGAAAGTGGCTAAATTAGGTCGTCAACTCGGTCCACGGGGTTTAATGCCCTCACCGAAAGGGGGAACCGTAACCACGGATTTAACGGGGGCAATCTCTGAGTTTAAAGCGGGTAAATTAGAATTCCGGGCTGATCGCACCGGGATCGTTCACGTTCAATTTGGTAAAGCTTCTTTTAGCGCCGAGGATCTGTTAGTCAATTTGAAAGCTTTGCAGGAAACGGTGGACAGAAACCGTCCTTCCGGGGCAAAAGGTCGTTACTGGCGTACAGTTTATGTTTCTTCCTCCATGGGGCCATCGATTCAAGTGGATATTAGCTCCCTGCGGGATCTGAAATTAGCCGAAGGTTAATGACAGTTATTTTTCTTTGAAAAAGCCTCCAAGGGATTGGGGGCCTTTTTTGGCTTGATCGCCCGATTGATATAAAATCAAAAGGCTACACTCAAGATTAATCGCTTGAATTATTCTCTTGTATCTGTTCTTAAAGCCAGCGTGTGGATTGTAGATTCCCCTAATACCCGTATTTTAGCCCCTAGTGCGATCGCTCTTGGTAACTTTGATGGTTTGCACCTAGGTCATCAAACCGTCCTACAGCCAATTTTTCAGGATGAACCCGCTTATCCCACCGTTGTTAGTTTTACTCCCCACCCGCGGGAATTTTTTACGGGAGAAAAATGGCAGTTATTAACTCCTCTAGGGGAAAAGGTGGAGGTTTTGGAGAATTTAGGCGTTAAACAATTAGTTTTACTGCCTTTTTCTGCTCAATTAGCTTCCCTGACTCCCTTGGCTTTTATCGAACAGATTTTAGTAGCAAAATTACAGGCTAAATCGATCAGTGTTGGTCAAGATTTTCGCTTCGGTTATCGTCGTCAAGGTACAGCCGAAGATTTATTACAGATCGCCTCTCAATTTAACATTAAAGTCGAGATTGTTGCTTTAAAAAACTGTGGGACGGGTCGAATTAGTAGTTCCCTAATTCGTCAAGCTTTGGCAGCAGGAAACGTTCAGCAAGCTGGGCAAATGTTAGGTCGTCCCTACAGTTTAACCGGTCGCGTGGTCATCGGGCAACAGCTGGGCAGAACATTAGGTTTTCATACCGCTAATCTACAGGTTCCTCCCGATAAATTATTGCCGCGACTGGGGGTTTATTGCGGTTGGGTGCATCTCGATGGTTCTCGCTTACCAGCAGTTATGAATATCGGTTATCGTCCCACAATCGAGGGAAAAACTATCAGTGTGGAAATCCATTTATTGGATTGGTCGGGCAATGTATATGATCGTATTTTAACGATGGATTTAGTGCAATTCCTGCGACCAGAACAGAAATTTAATTCTCTCGATCGATTAAAAAATCAGATCGAGATAGACTGCGATCGCTCTCGGTTAATTTTAACTTCTGTAACCGACAACTTCTAATATTTTTGATATTCTCTTTCTACTTTACCCACCGCTTTCAATAAAGGAGAATCGAGGGGATCGATCCAATCAGCTACTTCTCGCGCTAATCCTAGGGTAACAATGCCTTGAGACGGTGGTAATTGACCAGCTAAAGCCTGACTTTTGATGGTTTTTAGGACAGAAATTAAACCCTCAATCCGAGTCGATCTTTCTGTTTCTCGCATCTGTTCGGCCACGGTAATAGCTTGGTCAATTGATTGAATTAATTCCCTCATGTTCGTTTCCATAATATTCTAGCGACAGGAAAGAGATGTAACCGTTATTGCTCGTCCCTCTCCCCATTGTATATTGGCATCTCGCGAGTCTTTAATAAAAGTTTGCTGACCACCACCGGGATAACAATCAGCCGGATTCTGGGGGGCGACAATTCCTTGATAAACCGTTGTTCCCGCAGGTAAAGTCACCGATATTACTTTGGTCGCTTGATTGGGAGGATTCCACTTTTGATCGAGGGCTAAATTCCTGATCACTTCCACATTGGTGGTATATTGATCCGTGGTCAGAAAACGACCTTTTTTGTAATTTTCGTCACTATAATAACGGAAAAAAGTCTGGGGTTTTTCTAGGGTAACTGCCTGACATTCACTATTGCGAAAAGTGATGGCAATATCTGGAGGAAGAGGACAGGAAGGAGCCTGATCTTGAGCCAATATTTTCCGAGAATTGAAAGTCAAATTTTCGGGCAAACTATTGGTTAATGTACTGGCTGCGATGCCTAAAACAAGACTAAAAACGAGCGAACTGGCTTTCATCTTCATCGATTAAGAGAAATTCCTCTCGATTTTATCAGACTGAACCGACTGAAAATCTTAATTTCGCCCACTGGCAACAATTCTTAACTAATTTTCTCCCTGCTCGCCACCCTAACCCTGATTAGCTCCCTAAAAGAAAATTTCCCGCCATTGTCTGTCAACTTTCCTCGCTAGTGTGGGCAAATTGGGAAAAGAATCGTTAAGATCAAAAAAATTAACATCAATCTTCTTGACAAAATACCCCATTTGTGTTATGAGAGACGCTATTGATATTTTGATGGAAAATTTGAGCCAGAGCATCGTCGGCCAAACCGAATCGATTCGCATTGTGCTGGTGGCCTTACTCAGTGGTGGCCACGCTCTCCTGGAAGATGTACCCGGAGTTGGCAAAACCCTCTTAGCTGACAGGGGGACAAGCAAGCTGAAAAGCTTATGTAGCACGGAATACAGATACGGACTCCAAAAAAAGATAAGTCATATTTACCATATATGACCTAAATAACGAAAATGATAAGTGAACTATACCAGAAAGTGTTAGAAAATGAACTGGGACGAGCCAGATATCTACTGTTGTTAATGATAGTTGGAACCTGGCAAATACTAAAGCAAGCTAAGTTAGAGATATTAGCAGAAGCACTGCCAATACCAATCCTGTTTGAGAGTCGGAGAAAAAAACTAAAAAGATTTTTAAAGCTGGAAATTCTGAATATTGAAAAAATCTGGTTTCTCTGCTTAAAAGAGATGTTAAAACAGCAGGAGAGATTCACAATAAAAGG
>NZ_JADBUZ010000048.1:0-9493 GCF_020245305.1 Microcystis sp. M20BS1
CAAGGTTTGATGGCAATTCGGACATTCAATTGTTTCATTTAAAAGAGCGAGCTTTAGGAAAATTGTCTGAGCAATTTTTTGATAATTGACCACTGTTACATTTGGTAAATCGAGGAGTTGATCAAAATTTATCCACATAACTCACCTCCTGTTCTGTGTTACCATTATACCATGCTCACACAGAACCTAGAAGGGCCAATGCGTCTTAGTCTAGAATTGTGATAGAACAGATAGTAATCCCCTAAACCCTTGACAATAAGCAGCTGAACAATGGGATTAAGCTCCTTGCCCGTTCACGAATCATTTAGAATTGCTGTAGCTACTCAATTAAAGTAGTATTTGCCTGAAAGAGGGCAAAAAATCTAGAAAATCTACATAACTAAACCCAAAATCTAGGACAGAAATATGGAAACTCTGACGTTTAGTCAACCAATGCAGTTAACTGCATTACCCACCCAAGATGAACTTCCCTGCGATGATGGAGTACCCATGGAAACTCAAAGGCATAAATGGCAGATGGATCTGTTAATAGACAGTATATCCCCTTGGCTAGACCGACGAGAAGATGGTTATGCCAGTGGCAATATGTTTGTCTATTTCAGTACAGCACAACTGAAAAATCAAGACTTCAAAGGACCTGATTTTTTTGCCGTCTTAGGTGTACCAAAAGGGGAGCGAAAAAGTTGGGTTACTTGGGAGGAGGGAAAAGCTCCCGATGTAGTGATTGAACTACTCTCAGAAAGTACCACCCAAATAGACAAAACCGAGAAAAAACAGATTTATCAAGATAAGTTACGAGTGCCTGAATATTTCTGGTACGATCCTTTTAATCCTGAAGATTTTGCCGAATTTGTCTTAGTTGATGGACTATATGAACCGCGGCAACCCAACGAGAAAGGATGGCTAATCAGTGGTCGTTTGGGATTAGCTTTAGTTCGTTGGCAGGGAAAATATAGAGGGGTAACAACCGTCTGGATTCGCTGGGCGACTTTAGATGGAATGTTGTTGCCAACCCCGCGAGAGTTGGCTGAAGAAGCACAACAGAAAGCTGAAGAAGCACAACAGAAAGCTGAAGAAGCACAACAGAAAGCTGAGGCAGCACAACAGCAAGCTGAAGAAGCACAACAGAAAGCTGAGGCAGCCGAAGAAAAAGCCGAACGATTGGCGGCTAAACTCAGGGAATTGGGGATTAATCCTGAAAGTCTCTGAATTCCTCTGGGTGGATTTTGGTAGTCCCACTAGCCTAGGGTTGACAATTTGGTCAGGCTGGGTTAGGATGCTACGAGTTAAAAGTAAATTCGTCTATGACTGACTTCCAACTAACCACTCCTGTGGCCTTCCTGATTTTCAATCGACCTGATACGACAGCGAGGGTATTTGAAGCCATTCGTCAGGCGAAACCACCTAAGTTATTAGTGGTTGCCGATGGTCCGCGTCCCGATAGACCAGATGATATTGAAAAGTGTAAGGCGGCCCGTGCTATTATCGAGGGTGTGGATTGGGATTGTGAGGTATTGACGAATTACTCTGATTTAAATTTAGGTTGTAAAAATCGGGTATCGAGTGGTTTAGATTGGGTTTTTGAGATGGTTGAAGAGGCGATTATTCTTGAGGATGATTGCTTACCAGATCCTAGTTTCTTTCGATTTTGTCAGGAATTGCTTGATTACTATCAAAATGATGAGAGAATCATGTCTATTATCGGTTGTAACTTTCAGTTGGGTCGCCAGCGTACCGAGTATAGCTATTATTTTTCTCAGATTAACCTTATATGGGGGTGGGCAACTTGGAGGCGGGCGTGGCACTATTATGATGGCGATATGAGTCTGTGGCCCGAAGTCAAACAGGATAATCTGCTTCAGTATATTTTACGGAATCCTCAAAAAACAAAATATTGGACAAAAGTATTTCAAAAAACTTATGATGAAGAGATTAATAGCTGGGGCTACCGCTGGATACTCTCTTGTTTTCTTCAGCATGGTTTAGCTATTATTCCTAATATGAATCTAGTTAGCAATATTGGTTTTGGTGCAAACGCTACGCACACAATAAATGCTAGAACTCCGGTTAACAGTGTTAATGTAGAAGAGATGGACTTCCCCCTACGTCATCCACCCTATGTAATTCCTCATATTGATGCAGATAACTTTACCTATCGTGTTTATTGTCAGGCATCTTTGATTGAGCGCATAGAGAGGAAATTAAAAACAATCTTTAAGCTTTGAATACAATTCTTACTTGTTTGCTAATATTGAAAATCTGAGACTTTCAATAAATACTTGGAAACCAACAACTTTCATTTTTTATATTACTATGTTTAAAAAAATGTTCAAAAATACGCTTAAGAGTGTTGCCTCAGCTTACAAATCTGCTGGATATCCTCTACTGCCAATTACAAAGTCTATTCGAGAACCGATGCGTTGGTTCTATCACCAATCCCTCTTATTACGTCATGATAGTAAATTCTATCTGAAACCTTTTTTATTAAAACAATTTCATGATTTATTGGTTGTAGAGCATCCCCAAGACTTCAAGATATATGGAGGAAAAATCAATTTTCGCTCTTCTGGCAGTTTAATGTCAGTTCAAGGATATTATGTTGGTGAAATAGAATACCACTTAGTTCAATATATTGTTAGTCAAATTAAACCTGGATTTGTCATGTTAGATGTAGGAGCACATCATGGTGTTTATACCCTAATTGTTGCCTATGAGCTAAAATCTCGTGGTTGGTCAGGAGTTATTCATAGTTTTGAGCCAAATCCACTAAATTTTTCCTTGCTCGAATACAATGTAAAGCAAAATCAACTAACTGATTACGTGGTTCTTCATAACGAAGCCGTATCCAATACAGAAGGAAGACAAAAATTACTGGCAGATTCTAGTGAGAATAGTGGCTGTCAATTAGAAAGCGTAGAAGTATTAGAACAAGGAAATAATCGAGATTTAATTCAAGAATATGAAATACAAGTATGTACCCTAGATGGTTTAATTGACCAGGTGCAAAATGTAAATATCATAAAAATGGATATTCAAGGGGCTGAGCCTCTTGCTCTTCAGGGATGCGAAACTATAATTAAAAGAGATAAGCCAATATTGGTGGTAGAAGCAGTTGAAAATTGGTCGTCAACTGACAAAACAAAAGAGTTCTTGAATGAACATAACTACGATATATATGGAGTCAGTTCCAAAGGAAAATTATGTCAAATCAATAGTCCTGATGTATTTGTTTCATGGGACTGGGTTGGATTGCCTCTTGAATAAAATTAATTATCACTCAAAATTTATGCCTAAAAAAATAATCAAGAAACTCGCCAGAAGTTTAGGAATTGATCTAAAAAGATACAATGTACAAACATCCGAAGCGGCGAAAATGCAGCGCTTGTTAGCCTATCACAATATTGACTTAGTATTCGATGTTGGTGCTAATATTGGGCAATATGCTAAATTACTGCGAGAGTTAGGCTATTCGGGGAGGATAGTTTCCTTTGAACCGCTGTCAAGTGCTTACTCTCAATTAAAAGCTGTCAGTGAAAAAGACCCTCTGTGGGAAATTGCTCCCCAAGCTGCCATTGGCAACCAAGAAGGTGAAATTATCATCAATATTGCTGGTAACAGCCAGAGTAGTTCAGCTTTGCCAATGCTGGATGCTCACGTACAATCTGCCCCCGAATCAGCTTACTCTGGTTCAGAAACAGTAAAATTGAGCAGGCTAGATACCCTGGCCAAGGACTATATCAAAAGCGAAACTAAATCCATTTTTCTCAAAATAGATGTGCAAGGATTGGAAAAACAAGTGCTAGAAGGGGCAACAGCAATTTTGCCTTTGGTTAAAGGTATTAAGCTTGAATTATCTTTAGTCCCTCTCTATGAAGGTCAAGTCCTGTTTAAAGAAATGATTGATATCGTAGAAAAATTAGGTTACGAACTGTACGGTATTGAACCAGGTTTTACTGCCGAAAAAACTGGGAGGGTGTTGCAGATGGATGGTATTTTCTTTAAACCAGATTAAATTTTTAATCTGGTAAAACATGAGCAAAGTTATTTGTTAATATCCTTTCTCAAATAGTGCTACACTATGTACACAATACATTGAGAAAATTGGGGTGCGAGAATTTCGGAGCGAACTCCCTAAATACATATACGGTGAGACTCCCGTTGAGGTACTACGTCACAGTCATACTGTTGGGTTCTATTTCCCCGTTAAACAGCAGGGGGAAATATGGTGGCATAAATTAGAGTTAGTGGTCTTCGGTGCCTCTGAACCAGTGAATCCGCCTGATTTTGGCTTAAAAACCCATTATTTAGGCAGATTAAATGATGATATTTCCCTAGCTTTAGTCTATGCCGCCGCCGATATTTTTGTCGCTCCCTCAATTGAGGATAATCTTCCCAATACAGTCATGGAAGCTCTCGCTTGTGCCACTCCATCTGTTGCCTTTAAAATTGGTGGAATGCCTGATATGATCGAACATCAAGAGAATGGTTATCTGGCTCACCCCTTCGAGGTGGAAGACTTAGCAAGCGGAATTAATTGGGTATTAGAAGATACAGAAAGGTATAACCAATTGTGCATTCGGGCAAGGCAAAAAGTGGAGCAAGAATTTACTCTTGAGATTCAAGCATCTAAGTATTTAAAGCTGTACAATGAAATATTGTAATATAAGCAACCTCGAAAAATTGCCTCTCTTTTCAATAACAGAAGCCTGAAAGCGCCTATAGCGTTTCCTGTTCGCAAGAGGTATATTATCGATGTTGAAAACCCTAATTAGCAAAGGTTTAACTGTGCCTCACAGGTGTGAGAAACGCTATATATCACGACACTACCCCTAGTGGTCTCCTGACTTTTCAAACATCCTTTAAGAAAAACATGGGACAATTAAAATTATTTCTATTCGGGCAAGCTTCTTAACTAGAAAGACTTTTAGTCTTGAGATAATATTAGGTCGAGGTCTAATGACTCTCAAGATAAAACAGTCAGCATATTAGAGCAAATCTCTCAAAGCGACTCTAGAGTTAAAATTATCATTAACGCTAGGAATTTTGGCTTTGTTCGTTCTAGCTATTACGGACTTTTACAAGGAACTGGGGATGCGGTTATTTTAGTCTTCGCCGACTTTCAATATCCCCCCGAACTAATCGTCAATTTTTTGGAGAAATGGGAGGAAGGCTATCAAGTTGTTAAAAAAATTAAAGACAAAAGTACAAATGTGAAGACAAAAGAAGGAATTTATCCAGAAATGAGAGAGTTAGGTTTAAGTCCAGGAACTCAACTATTTTTGAAGGATGTCAATATTACAAAAGAGCAGGGATTTGGACAGTTTAACTTAGCGGGTAAGTGGAAAACAACCTATGGGGGTTTTCAAACAAAAGAACCTTAATATATTCTGACAAATTTTGGGGATTTAGAGACGGCAATAATTGCCGATCAAAAAAGATTTGATATTGAGGAGATGTTCCGAGATTTTAAGTCGGGATGCTATAGCTTAGAAGGTTCTCAATTAGCACCGCAATACCTATCAAAGCTGATAATTGTTATAGCTATCGCCTATACAAGTGCCACACTACAAGGTAAAAAAATTAAGGATATGGGAATCCAAAAATATGTCACAAGACCCGAAAAAAGATATAAAGGTCAACGCAGACACAGCAGTTTTTATGTGGGTCAACATCTCTATCATTGGCTCCAGCTACATCAAATGTTCCCAAAAAATATAGAAGAGCTAATGCAAATTAGCCGCTATCGGTTGAAGGATTGCATCAAAAGACAAAGAGCGATATTGCTTGCCCTATCTACCTTCTGGCTCGCTTGTCCCCCTCTCAGGAGTTTTATGAGATTAAGACAGCATCATACAATCCGCTATGAATCGATGATTTATGAGAGAGTAAAAAATTGTAGTATCGAAGAAATAAGTCGAGAAGAAGGGTTAGGATGGGAAGAAGTTCAGTTAATATTTAATCACTGTGCTAAAGAACTAGAAAAGGAAGAGTGGGAAGCACCAGAACGAATAAGCTTAGATGAATTTAGTAACTTAAAAGGACATAAAGATTTCATAACAACGGTCGTAGATCTGGACAAGAAAATTTTACTAGATGTGATTAAAGGACATAAGCAAGATGAATTGGGAATCCTTAAAAGCACAGCCAGAAACAGTTCGGGAGAAGGTGAAAGAAGTGAGCGTCGATATGTGGTCAGGATTTACAGCAGTGAGCAAGGAATTATTTCCCAATGCTAAAATCATCTATGATCGTTTTCATGTAATGGCTATCATCAATGACGAGCTTAATAAATTGAGAAAGTTAATGGGGGTGCATGAAAAAGGATTACCTCATTTATTATGGAAGAATAAAGAGGACTTAAAGCACGAGCAAAAACAACAACTAGAAGTTATCCTGAAAGAACATTCATGCTTGGGAATAGTCTGGTAAATTAAAGAAGAAATTAGACAAATTTATCAAAGTAGTAAAACGTTCAGAGGTGCTGAGAGAAAATTGGAAAAGCGGGATATTATATCAAAGTAGTGCCAGCATGATCCAGAAGCATTTGCCTGGTATTTGTAATTACTTTGAAAATCATACAACTGGCGGATTAATTGAGGGAATGAATACCAAAATAAAGCTTATTAAAAGAATAAGTTATGAATTTACCAATTAAGCTGTTTGCTTGCTTTAATTCATAACAAAAATTAATACAGGAAAACCAGGAGAGCCCGCAATTTAAATTACGAACAGCTTACTGCTGAACTCCCAATACTCACCACCAGAGGAGCCGATCCTTTAACAAATACAAAGAGACGATACCCCCTCAAAACCAGTTGATAGGATTATGGTAGTGACCGAAATCAACTTTTAAGAATCTATAATGGGCTTTATTGTCCATTATTATCTAATATAACGGCTTTAAAGCCTGTTATATGTACTTTTTCTCGGTATTATCATGGCCTATCCTCTCTACGTCGCTTTTATTTGGCATCAACACCAACCCCTCTACAAATCCTGTCAAACTAGCACCGATGCTTCGGGACAATATCGCTTACCCTGGGTGCGACTGCATGGAGTGAAAGATTATCTCGATTTAATCTTAATTCTAGAACGTTTTCCCAAATTACACCAAACTGTCAACCTTGTCCCCTCTTTAATCCTGCAATTAGAGGATTACGTCAACGGACTAGCTATAGACCCCTATCTTGCTCTCACCGTCACCCCAGAAGCGCAGTTAACCCTGGCACAAAAACACTTTATCCTCGAACACTTTTTCGATGCTAACCATCGTACCCTGATCGATCCGCACCCCCGTTACGCCCAATTATACGCACAGCGTCAAGAAAACGGTCATAGTTGGTGTATTAGCCATTGGAATCTGCAAGATTATAGCGATCTCTTGGCTTGGCATAACCTCGCTTGGATCGATCCTATCTTTCACAGTGACCCAGAAATCGCTGCTTGGTTAGAACAGGGAAAAAACTTTACTTTAAGCGATCGCCAGCGAATTATCTCCAAACAGCGTCAAATTCTGCGTCGCATCTTGCCGCAACACCGGTTAATGCAGGAAACTGGACAACTAGAAATCATTACCAGTCCCTACACCCATCCAATTTTACCCCTGCTGTCCAACTCGGAAGCCGGCCGGGTAGCGGTGCCGAATATGACCCTTCCTCGCCAATATTTCCACTATCCTGAAGATATTTGCCGCCATCTCCAGAAAGCTTGGCAAATCTATATCGATCGCTTTGATAAACAACCTCGAGGACTTTGGCCCTCGGAACAATCCGTTAGTCCCGCAATTCTCCCCGCTGTCGCTAAACAGGGTTTTCAGTGGTTATGTTCCGATGAGGGGGTGTTAGGTTGGTCTCTGGGACATTACTTTCATCGCGACGAAAAAGGCAATATTAGCGAACCGGAATTGCTTTATCGTCCCTACCTTCTGGAAACTAGCAACGGCAATTTATCGATGGTTTTCCGCGATCATCGTCTCTCGGATCTGATCGGATTTAGCTATAGTGGCATTAAAGCGCAAGAGGCCGCTACAGACTTAGTTAAACACCTAGAAGCGATCGCCGAACAACTGAAAACTAACGCAGAAACCACGACCCTAGAAAAACCCTGGTTAGTTACCATTGCGCTAGATGGCGAAAACTGCTGGGAAAACTATCATCAAGACGGTTTACCCTTCCTAGAGAATCTTTATCAACTTTTAAGCGACCACCAAGCGATCAAATTAGTCACCGTCTCGGAATATCTCGATCGCTTTCCGGCTAATGCAAAAATACCCAGCCATCAACTTCATAGCGGCTCTTGGATCGATGCCAATTTTACCACTTGGATCGGCGATCCCGCTAAAAATAAAGCTTGGGAATATCTAATTTTAGCCCGTCAAACCCTCGCTAATCACCCGGAAGCGACGGAAGATAATAACCCCGATGCGTGGGAAGCATTGTATGCAGCGGAGGGTTCCGATTGGTTTTGGTGGTTTGGTTATGGTCATTCCTCCAATCATGACGCAATTTTTGATCAACTTTTCCGCGAACACCTGATCGCTCTTTATCAAGCTTTAAATGAGCCAATTCCCTCCTATTTGCTCGAACCGGTGGAAGAACACGGAGATAAACAAAGTAATCGTCCACTAGCTTTTATTCACCCCATTATCGACGGTTTTGGGGACGAACAGGATTGGGATAAAGCTGGACGGATCGAAATTGGCGGCGCCAGTGGTACAATGCACCGGACTTCCTTAGTACAAAGGCTCTTTTTCGGTTGGGATCACCTCAATTTTTATCTGCGTTTCGATTGGAAACCGGGGGCAGAATTAGGCAAAGATATCCCGCCTGAAGTGCATTTATATTGGTATTATGATGAAGTGCATCGTCTGCAAAGTCCAATTCCCCTAACAGATATTCCCCCTCGATCGCCCCTCAATTACGGTTATCATCATCATCTAGGGGTTAATTTAATCACGGAATTTACTTGGT
Source organism: Microcystis sp. M20BS1 (assembly GCF_020245305.1). NCBI lineage: Bacteria > Bacillati > Cyanobacteriota > Cyanophyceae > Chroococcales > Microcystaceae > Microcystis > Microcystis sp. M20BS1. The sequence goes on from NZ_JADBUZ010000048.1 coordinate 8,970, forward strand.
TAGAAGTCGCTCAAGAATATTTGACTTGGCAACGAGTTCCTAGTAGTGCCAAAGCTTCTTTTAATCAATGTTTGGAGATTGCCGTCCCCTGGGAAGGATTACACATTGAACCCGATGCTCGTCTCCATTTAATCGCAGTTTTAGCTAATCAAGGTCAATACTATGATTTCCTCCCCGTTGAAGAATTAATCTTCCTGCAAAGACCTTAAATCAGTGATCAGTAATCAGTAATCAGTTTTTTAGTTATCAGCTATCAGCTAGAATCATTTATTAGTAAGTGATCAGTAATAGTAGAAAGATAAGTAGTCATGCAAAATAAATTTCCTAGTGAAGACAGGCAAGAGGCAATAGGCAATAGGCAATAGGCAAAAGCTTTATCGAAATGTGTAATTAATTTTGCTTAGGTACTTATGTTTTAGCTTCGCCAATTCAAAAATGAAACGCATCAACCTCAAGAGTTGACAAAGAAAGGCTCATCAGGTACTGTCTGATCATTAACAAAAACAAATCAGACCCAAAATGAG
>NZ_JADBUZ010000049.1:0-14194 GCF_020245305.1 Microcystis sp. M20BS1
AGTTAGTGGTTAGGGACCTGCGCTTTGATAATGTACCTTTTGGGCGAACGCAGTTCGCCCCTACATTGTGGACAAAATCCGTTACTGTAGGGGCGCAAAGCTTGCGCCCTCCGATCGATTGGGATATTATTCCCACGCAAGTCCCTTAGTGATTGATCACTGATCACTGTTTACTGATCACTGTTTACTGAATCACTGTATCAAGGGAGGTAAAAATGGGCTGGATTATGGTCTTATTTGCGATCGCTGTAGGCGGATTACTGATCTGGCAGAATCTGGGGGTGATCACTTTGGTCTTTTTTGGCGGTATTATGACGGTAAAACTGCCCCTAGCTGTCTGGGTGTTACTTTTCACCCTAGCGGGAATTATCAGTGGTTTAACCCTGCAATTTCTCTATAGTTTTGGTCGTCCTTTGGCTGCCCCAAAAGCCTCCCCTCGTATAGCGAATAATCCTACAGTACCACCGCCATCTCCCCGACCTACCTATATTCAAGATACTGCTCCGTCTGCACGGGGTAACGATTGGGAAAGAGATAGCGGTGATGATTGGAATTTTGATACACCCCCCGAAAAACCGACGACCATTCAGGATCGGGAAGAATTTTCGTCTAGGCTTGCAGATGAGGAAAAAGCAAATTTTGTCAAGCCTCCTAGTGACAGTTCTCGAACCGGCTCGGTTTATTCCTATAGTTACCGCACAGCCAAACAGACTCGCGGGGAAAAAGCCGATCAAGTGTACGATGTCAATTATCGGATTATTACGCCCCCCGCCCAAGATCAAAACGAAGATCGGGAGGTAAACAAAGGGGATGAAGAGGAGTGGATTTAACTTTGACAGAGACAGAACCGGTGCTGATCAGCTAAAATTTGCTAAAAAGACGGTAAAAAAAGCCTAAAAAACTTAATAATGCCCAAAACAGCTAATTGGGGCTTGCTCAATAAATCTAAAAACCTTGTTGGGTAAGACTTTTAGACTTTTTGGAAACCAAAAAGTACCAGCTCTGGGAGTGATCGGGTGGAAAATTCAGGTACTTTTTCCCTGAAAATTAGGTAATTGACCAGATGAAAATCGCTAAAACCCTACACCCTACACCCCACACCCCACACCCTGCCCCCACCGAAAAACTTTTTGCCGCAAACCCTGATTATGTCCCTCGTTGGCTCTCTGGTTAGTTAAAGAAAAATCTAGGCTAATCCGATAATACCTGCTGGCAAATCCTGCTGGGGGGGTTTTATCTGTTAAAATTTCTTGTCGTCGTGAAGTGAAGCGGGAAGAGTATGCGAATTCTATTTGTGGGTGCCGAGGCCGCTCCAATTGCCAAAGTTGGGGGAATGGGAGACGTAATTGGGGCATTACCGAAAGTCTTGCGTCAGCTAGGTCATGATGTGCGGATTTTTCTACCCTACTACGGTTTTCTTCAGGAAAAAATGGACATCCCTTCCGAACCCATTTGGTCAGGATTCGCCATGTTTCAGGATTTTTCAGTCTATGAAACGGTTTTACCCGATACAGATATTCCTCTCTACCTCTTTGGTCATCTAGCTTTCTCTGGACGCAGTATCTACGGAGGCGAAGATGAGGCCTGGCGATTTACCCTATTTGCCAATGGTGCGGCGGAATTCGCTTGGAATTACTGGAAACCGCAAGTTATTCACTGTCATGATTGGCATACGGGCATGATTCCCGTCTGGATGCACCAAGACCCCGATATTAGTACCGTTTTTACGATCCATAATCTCGCCTACCAGGGTCCTTGGCGCGAAGCATTAGAAAAAATGACTTGGTGTCCTTGGTATATGCAGGGCGATAATACCATGGCCGCGGCGGTTCAATTTGCCAATCGCGTCACGACTGTCTCTCCCACCTATGCCCGTCAAATACAGACCCCCATTTATGGCGAAAATTTAGAGGGATTATTGTCCTATATTTCCGGCAATCTGGTGGGGATTGTCAACGGCATCGATACGGAGGTGTATAACCCGGCTAAAGATGTTTATCTTAAGCAGAATTTTACCCCAGAAACCATCGAAAAACGTCTGGCTAATAAAATTGCCCTGCAAGAAGAAGTGGGGCTACAGGTCAGCAGAAATGCCTTTGTCATGGGGATGGTGACGCGTTTGGTAGAACAAAAAGGTATTGATCTAGTGATGCAAATTTTAGATCGCTTTCTCACCTATACTGATGCTCAATTGATTATTTTAGGTACAGGCGATCGCTATTATGAAACCCAACTATGGGAGATGACTTCCCGTTTCCGGGGGCGAATGTCCCTGCATCTTCTCTATAGTGATGCTCTTTCCCGTCGCATCTATGGGGGGGCCGATGCTTTGTTAATGCCTTCCCGTTTTGAACCCTGTGGCATTTCCCAATTAATGGCCATGCGTTACGGTTGTATTCCCATGGTACGCCGCACCGGTGGTTTAGTCGATACGGTGTCTTTCAACGACCCAATTCAGGAAAGAGGAACAGGATTTAGTTTCGATCGCTATGAACCTTTAGACCTGTTTACCTGTATGATCCGGACTTGGGAAAGTTTCCGTTATAAACAGGATTGGCAAAAACTACAGCAACGGGCAATGACTCAAGATTTTAGTTGGTATAAATCCGCTTTGGAATATCTCAAAATCTACAAACAAATCACCGGACAATCCGATCAATTATCCGATGAAGAAAAAGATAAATTTGTCGCCCTGACTAGCAGTTAAATCCTCCCTGATTAGGGGTGAAGATATATCACCCCTACTCCGGTAGAAATTAATCGGTAATGGCGTTGAGAAGAACTTCCGCTAGGGTCATATCTTCCATATCATCGATAGTAATTGTATCAACAATATCGAATTTGGCCCCCGCCGATTCTAGTTGATCGTCTAAAGCTTTGAGAAATTCTGTTGCTTGTCGATCATGGCCTACTTGAATCAGAGAAATGGCTAATTCTTCATCCCTATCGAGTTTTCGAGAAGCTTCGATAATTTGACGCATCACCGCTTTGCGATCATCTGGTTCTCCGTCGGTAATCACCAGAATAGTTTCTCCGTTGGGTTTAGTTTTGCCGGCAGTTTTGCGCTGAAAATAATTATCGAGGGCATCTTGGAGAACAGCTGCTAGGTCTGTCCTCCCCATGGGTTCATTTTCTTGATAAATTTGTGTCACCTTATCGGAAGTAACATTATCATAGCGTCGGAAACGTCCGGAAAAAAGATAGATAGTGATGCCGTCGGGATCGAATTCCTCGCACTTTCTAGCCAAGGCGAGGGTGGATTCTTGGGCAATTTGCCAACGGGTTTTCTCGCTGGGTTTATCAGCAGTGGACATACTGCCACTTTTGTCAATAATCAGAGTATAATCTCTGTTTTCTACCATAGGGGCTATACCTCCAAGCAATTTGCGCTCGTCCTAGTCTAATAATTATTAAACTCTAGGATGGAAACTCTACCTCGATCGACTAGGGTTTTTTAACTATTGGGGGAAGGAGACAGCGTAATCAACAGCAGAAACTATCGCCAGAAAACCAGTCGGGCTAAAATGAAAAAAGTATGAAAATTATTTCTTAACCTGATACTGTTAAATTAGCCGATGAGTGATAGTAAATCGATCGCCTCAACCGAGAAAAAGCCAGATAATCCACCTTCTTGGAGTTTTTGGACGGTGTTTAGTTCCACCTTCCTAACCATATTTTTTGCTGAAATCGGCGATAAAACCCAATTAGCCACCCTTTTGATCAGCGCCGAATCCCAATCCCCCTGGGTGGTTTTTGCCGGGGCAGCCAGCGCTTTAATCGCTACCAGTCTCCTCGGTGTCCTGATCGGTTATTGGATTGCGCGTCGTCTTTCCCCCAAAACCTTAGATATCGGTGTCGCTATTCTTCTCCTTTTGATCACTGGTTTACTGATCGGCGATATTCTCTAAGCAATCAGTGATCAGTGTGACTGTTTACTGTTTACTGTTCACTGAAAAAAGCTTCCCATCTCCCTAGAATTTATGAATTGGCAATTATTCGGACTGACATTTATCACGGTTTTTTTGGCAGAAATAGGCGATAAAAGTCAATTAGTAGCGATCGCTCTCGGTGGCAGTTCCAAATCACCTAAAGCTGTCTTTTTTGGCTCAATTACCGCCTTAATCTGCACCAGTTTCTTAGGAGTCCTGGCGGGGGGCAGTATGGCGCAGTTATTCCCCGCTAAGATATTAAAAGCGATAGCGGCCATTGGTTTTGCTCTGCTTGCTGTCCGGCTGCTTTGGCCAGATTCAGATTGATAATTGGGTTGGGCTGAATATTACTGGAAGCCTTACTAGAAAACGGTTTTGGCACTTTTTCCAAGCACGCGAGGCCATTCTGTTATTATGACACTAAATCCGGTTATTAAAGACTGATTATTTATTTCCCCTATTGCCTCTTGCCTTTTGCCTTTTGCCTATCCTCATAACTAGCCTATACTCAACAGATTTAGTATGACTCCCTCCTGATAGCTAAAAAACTGAGGCAAATTCCAGAAAAAATAATTAATTTTTTGGAAAAAAGTAGCGAAAATTACAAAAAATATCCAAAAAGTAGCGAAAATCACAAAAAATCTGCTAACCTAGCCGTAATATCACACAGATATTTGTAGAAAGATTCCCGAAAATCTCCTCAGCAAAAACGTCCGTGTGAAGTAGCTAATATTGTCAGCGAGGTTAGTTCAAGATCATCATGTCAAATTTAGGACGACGTAAATTTCTCCTGTACGGTTCTGCCGCTTTGGGAACCAGTATTCTGTTAAAAGCTTGTGGTGGCAATCAAAGCCAAACCCCCACGGCTAGTCCTAGCCCGGCTGCTAGTCCCGCCCCAGCTTCTGGAGAGACAATTAAGGTGGGTATTCTGCACTCCCTCAGTGGCACCATGGCCATCAGTGAAACCAGCGTAGTCGATGCGGAAAAACTGGCGATCGAGGAAATCAATGCCGCCGGTGGTGTTCTTGGTAAACAGATCGAGGCAGTGGTGGAAGATGGCGCTTCCGATTGGCCAACTTTTGCCGAAAAAGCCACCAAACTGATCGATCAGGACAAAGTTGCGACTGTCTTCGGTTGTTGGACTTCCGCCAGTCGTAAGGCGGTTTTACCCGTGTTTGAAGCCAAAAACCATATGCTCTGGTATCCTGTCCAGTACGAGGGTCAAGAGTGTTCTAGAAATATCTTCTACACCGGTGCTGCCCCTAACCAACAGATCGAGCCAGCAGTGACTTGGTTGCTGGAAAATAAAGGGAAAAAATTCTTCCTCGTCGGTTCCGACTACGTTTTTCCCCGCACTGCCAACACGATTATTAAAGAGCAGTTAAAGGCGAAAGGCGGCGAAACCGTGGGCGAAGACTACCTACCCCTAGGTAATACGGAAGTTACCCCGATTATTACCAAAATTAAGCAAGCTTTACCCGATGGCGGCGTTATTTTCAACACCCTCAACGGTGACAGTAACGTGGCTTTCTTCAAACAACTGCAAGCGGCCGGTTTAACTCCCGATAAATATCCGGTCATGTCGGTGAGTGTTGCTGAGGAAGAAGTTAAACAGATTGGTAAGGAATATCTCCTCGGTCAGTACGCTTGTTGGAACTATTTCCAAACCGTAGATACCCCCGCTAACAAAAAATTTGTTGCGGCTTTTCGAGCTAAATATGGTGAGGATCGCGTCACTAACGACCCCATGGAAGCGGCCTATATTATGGTCTATCTCTGGAAGCAAGCGGTGGAACAAGCGGCAACCGCCGATGATCTCGACAAAGTTCGCGCCGCAGCCGTAGGACAAAAATTCGATGCTCCCGAAGGACCGGTGGAAATGTTCCCCAATCATCATATCTCCAAAACCGTCCGCATTGGTCAGGTGAGAGATGATGGTCTATTTGACATCGTTTGGTCAACTCCGGGGGTAGTGGATCCGCAACCTTGGAACCAATTTGTCCCCGAAACTAAGGGCTTTGCCTGTGACTGGACGGATCCGGCTAAGGGCGGTAAGTTCAAAATGGAAAAATCCTAGTTTTAGGAATTTTTCCAGACAGTAACGAGAGTGAGGTGGGCATTACTGCTCACCCCACTTTTTAAAAATTAAAAATGCACGGGAATAACGAAAAGTGTCAGCATTATTGGAAGGATTATTTAATGGTATTAGCATCGGTTCTGTGCTATTGCTGGCCGCTTTAGGACTAGCGATTGTCTTTGGACTGATGGGGGTAATTAATCTCGCTCACGGTGAGTTAATGATGTTAGGGGCCTATACTACTTTTGTGGTGCAAAATGTCTTTAAAGGTTTCGGTTCTCCCCTCTTTGATACTTATGTTTTATTCGCCCTACCGATCGCTTTTTTAGTGTCGGGATTGGCGGGATTATTATTAGAAAGGGGGGTGATTAGGTTCCTCTACGGCAGACCCCTAGAAACGCTGCTGGCTACTTGGGGAGTCAGCTTAATTCTGCAGCAATTTGTCAGAAGTGTCAACGGGTTATTAGCAATTAGTTTAATAGTTTTCTGTCTGTTATTTTTTGGGGCGATGACGGTGTTAAGTCGTCGCCTAGATTGGGAGAGAATTCGCAATTTAGCTATTGGTGTCACCCTGCCTTTATCCCTAGCTATCGCTGGATTATTAGGCTATCTTTTATCTTTTAATCCGGTTCTCGCTCGACCCTGGTTTAGTGCCAGAAACGTCGATGTCACGGCTCCTGCCTGGTTACGGGGAGGTTTACCTTTACCCGGTTTTCAAATGCCCTACACCCGTCTATTTATTATCATTTTAACTGCCCTTTGTTTGTTAGGGACTTATTGGTTTTTAAATAAATCTTCTTGGGGTTTACGCATTCGTGCCGTCACCCAAAATCGCCAGATGAGTGCCTGTTTAGGCATTCCGACAAATCAAGTGGATGCTTTGACTTTTGCCCTCGGTTCGGGATTAGCTGGAGTTGCCGGTTGTGCGATTAGTTTCTTGGGTTCCGTCGGTCCAAACGTGGGACAGAATTATATCGTTGATACCTTCATGGTGGTGGTGGTGGGAGGAGTGGGTAATCTCCTGGGAACTATTATCGCAGCCATGGCGATTGGTGTGGCTAATTATTTAATTGGTTCGGGAACTTTTGCTCTGATTTTTGGTTCCTTAGAAGCACTAAAACCCCTAACGGATTTCTTCACCTTTTTCTCCACCACTAGCATGGCAAAAGTGATGATTTTTGCTTTAATTATTGCTTTCTTGCAATTCAAACCTGCGGGAATTTTTCCTCCTAAAGGACGTACTGCCGAGTTATAGATTATGATTACAGAAACCATCACTAGAAACGAATCCCGACAACGGGAAAAGAAAAAGTTAATCACGGAAATCGCTGTTATTGTTGGATTGGTGGTCATATTTGCGGTGTTACTGCCCTTAGCTTTGTCGGCTTTCCGTTTGCGTTTATTGGGGCGATTTCTTTCCCTGGCTATTGTTGCTTTGGGGATAGATTTAATCTGGGGTTATACGGGTTTATTAAGTCTCGGTCATGGCATCTTTTTTGCCCTCGGTGGTTACGCTTTGGCCATGTACCTAAATCTTCAGTTACCCCCCGGACAAATGCCCGAATTTTTTACTCTCTACGGGGTGACAGAATTACCTTTTATTTGGCAACCTTTTTATTCCCTACCTTTGACAATTCTAGCCCTAATTATCGTACCGGCGATTATGGCGGGATTATTAGGTTATTTAATCTTCCGCAATCGCATTAAAGGGGTTTATTTCTCGATTTTAACCCAAGCGGCTTTACTGGTATTTTTTAACTTTTTTAACGGTCAACAAAAGTTAATTAACGGCACTAATGGCTTAAAAACCGATACCCAAACAATTTTCGGGTTGTTGGTAGGTTCCGATGCCGTTCAAGTGGCCTTTTATTTACTCACAATTGTCTGTTTACTGGCTATTTATCTGCTCTGTCGTTGGTTAACTACCGGCAGATTTGGGCGCTTGTTAGTCGCCATTCGCGATGATGAGGTGCGGGTTCGTTTTTCTGGTTATGATCCTACTTGGTTTAAGGTGTTAGTTTTTGCCATTTCTGGGGCGATTGCTGGTGTTGCCGGCGCTCTTTATACGGTGCAAACGGGAATTATCACCCCTAACTCTATGGATGTGGCTTTTTCCATTGAAATGGTGATTTGGGTGGCTGTGGGGGGACGTGCTACCCTCGTGGGGGCAGTTGTCGGTACTTTATTAGTACGCCTAGCCCAAACTTTTTTAAGCGAACAATTTCCGGAAGTCTGGGTATTTTTCCAAGGGTCCCTATTCCTAATTGTGGTGACAGTGCTTCCCGATGGTATTCTCGGTGGGATTAAACGTTTGCTGACTCATTTTGGTTTCCGCAAAACTTTAATTACCTATCCTAGTATTGAGGAAGATCCAGAAGCGCAACTGGAAAAAGAAGAATTAGAGCATAAGTGATTTTATTCTATTAGTATTCAGGAGTCAGTTATCAGATGTGAGTTTTCAGTTCACTGATTACTGTTTACTGTTCACTGAAAATACTTCCCAATTCCCTCTTAGAAATTATGACTGGAAAAATCCTAGAAATCGAGAATCTTACCGTTAGTTTTGGGGGTTTTAAAGCTCTCAATAATCTTAATTTCAGTATGGATACGGGAGAATTGCGGGTGATTATCGGTCCCAATGGTGCGGGAAAAACCACTTTTTTAGATGTGATTACGGGGAAAGTGCAACCAACCATCGGACGGGTATTATTTAAAGGTCGAGATCTCCGCAAAATTCCTGAATATGCGATCGCTCGTTTAGGTATTGGTCGCAAATTCCAAACTCCTAGGGTATATTTAAATCTAACTGTCCGAGAAAATCTCGATTTAGTTAGTAATCGCAATAAAAATGTTTTCTCAACTCTTTTCGGTCGTCCTCCGCTAGAAGATAGCAGAAAAGTTATTGGTTTATTGGAAACTATCGGGTTAACTGCTAAAGCTGATTTATCCGCTTCTTTACTTTCCCACGGCGAAAAACAACGCTTAGAAATTGGCCAATTAGTGGCCCAGTCACCAGATTTACTGCTAGTAGATGAACCCGTAGCAGGATTAACCGATGAGGAAACGGAAAACGTGGGTAATTTGTTGTTAAATCTAGCGGAAAGTCATTCAATTATTGTCATTGAACACGATATGGAATTTGTCCGTCAAATTGCCCGCAAAGTCACGGTTTTACACCAAGGAACTGTTCTATGTGAGGGGAATATGGAGCAAATTCAAAATGATCCGAAAGTTATTGAAGTTTATCTAGGTTCCTCGGAAGAATAAAAATTCAAATGATTAAAATTAGTTAAAAAGGATTGACAATGTTACACATATCTGATCTGAATGTTTACTACGGAGAAAGTCATATTTTAAGAGATGTGGATCTTAACATTAATGCGGGAGAAATGGTCTGTTTAATCGGACGTAATGGCGTGGGTAAAACTACCCTCTTAAAAACCCTAATGGGTATCTTAAAACCGCGAGCGGGAGTAATTAATTATGAGCAAGAAAACCTGATTAATAAAACCTCAGATCAAAGAGCCAGATTAGGACTGGGTTATGTGCCGCAGGGTAGGGATATTATTCCCCGTTTAACGGTAAAAGAGAATTTAATTCTCGGTTTGGAAGCTTTACCCACAAGGAGAAAAAATGCCACAATTCCCGAAGAAATCTTTGATTTATTTCCCGATTTAAAAACCATGTTATCGCGGATGGGAGGGGATTTAAGCGGGGGACAACAACAGCAATTAGCCATCGCTCGCGCCTTAGTGGGGGAACCAAAATTATTAATTTTAGATGAACCCACGGAAGGAATTCAACCGTCAATTATTCTCGAAATTGAAGCAGCGGTGCGGCGTATTGTTGCCAGCAAAGGAATCGCCGTTTTATTAGTAGAACAACACCTGCATTTTGTCCGCCAAGCTGATCGATATTACGCCATGCAGAAAGGGGGAATTGTTGCTTCTGGTTTCACGAGCGAATTAAGTCAAGAAGTCATTCAGCGATTTTTGGCGGTTTAAACTTAACTTTTTCCTTGATAAGTAGGTAGGCTTTAAAAATTATCAGACACCCCCCTTATCAAGGGGGGATTAAGGGGGGATCGGCACCCCCCTTATCAAGGGGGGATCAAGGGGGGATCGGCACCCCCCTTATCAAGGGATATCCCCCCGCCTATCGGCACCCCCCTTATCAAGGGGGGATTAAGGGGGGATCAAAGACAAAATCTATCTTCAATTTAATTATAACCACTTACTTATATGACTCAAATAGTCGTAATTGGTGGCGGGGCAGCGGGATTTTTTGGCGCAATTAAAGCGGCAGAATCTAACCCAAAAGCTGGCGTTACTATCCTAGAAGCGGCAAAAGAACCTCTGGCGAAAGTGCGGATTTCGGGAGGGGGACGCTGTAATGTCACCCATCATTGTTTTGATGTTTCCCAATTGGTTAATTATTATCCTCGCGGTGGCAAAGCACTACGGGGAGCTTTTAGTCGTTTTCAACCCCAAGATACTATTAAATGGTTTGAATTGCGGGGGGTAAAACTCAAAACAGAAGCGGATGGGCGAATGTTTCCCAGCACCGATAATTCTGAAACTATTGTTAATTGTCTGCGGGAAAGTGCGACTTTTGCTGGGGTTAATTTAAGGCTAAATTCCCCAGTTAAATCGGTAAAAAAACAGGAAGAAAGTTTTTTAATTGAATTAAAAAGAGATGAGCAAATTAGGGCAGATAAGCTTTTAATTGCTACGGGAAGTAGTCCTTTTGGTTATCGCACCGCTCAAGATTTAGGTCATTCTCTAGTCTCTCCTGTCCCTTCTTTATTTACCTTTCAAATTGCCGATCCTCGTCTGCAAGATTTGTTAGGGGTTGCTGTGGATAAAGTGCGAGTTCGTCTTGGGGGAAGTAAATTAGAACAAATCGGACCTTTATTAATTACCCATTGGGGAGTTAGTGGACCGGCTATTTTAAAACTTTCTGCTTGGGGAGCGCGGGTGCTTCACGAGCAGCATTACCGAATGCCTTTAATAATTAATTGGTTAGGGGATTATCATCCTGAAAAATTGCGAGAAATTATCTTACAAACTAAAAGTGAATATCCCAAAAGAAAACTTTTTAATTATTGTCCCTTTGAACAGTTACCTAAGCGTCTTTGGCAGAGTTTATTAAGTTACTTGACTGTTAACTCGGAAACTCCCTGGGCAGAATTATCTAAAAATACTCTCAATCGATTAATGATTGAATTACAGCAAGGGGAATATCAAATCAAAGGAAAAGGGGTGTTTAAGGAGGAATTTGTCACCGCTGGGGGAGTGAATCTTCAGGAAGTGGATTTTAAAACTATGGAAAGTAAAATCTGTCCGGGGTTATATTTTGCCGGGGAGGTACTAGATATCGATGCAGTTACGGGGGGATTTAATTTTCAAAGCGCTTGGACCACTGGTTATCTCGCCGGACAAGCTATGGGTAATAGATAGCAGTATTGCTGGTGTATTAGGCTGCCCCAATACACCCGACGGCAATTAAACTGCGAGAAAATCTCATTTTAACTGATAGTTGATAACCGATTCCTTGATGCTGTTATTCCCAAATTGGACCGGCTGCAATGATTTCTTGGGAGGCAGTGGTAAATTGACGGAAATTTTCCACGAAACGATGGGCTAATTCTCGCGCCTGTAGGTCGTAGGATTCGCCATCTTGCCATGCTTGTCGCGGGTCGAGGATTTTTTTGGGAACTCCGGGGACAATTTCGGGGACGAGAACTTGAAAGATGGGATGAGGATGGAAAACTACTTCCTCTAAATCGCCATTTAAAGCGGCGGAAACCATAGCGCGGGTGTGTTTGATCGAAATGCGATCGCCGACTCCGTAGGGACCGCCGGACCAACCGGTATTAATCAGATAAACCGAGGTTTCGGGGTGTTGTTCTAAACGTTGCCCTAACATTTGGGCATAGACGAGGGGTGACAGAGGGAAGAAACATTGACCGAAACAACTGGAAAAAGTCACCTGTGGGGCGGTGATTCCCCGTTCCGTTCCCGCTAATTTGCTAGTATAGCCGGAGAGGAAATGATACATCGCTTGGTTCGTGGTTAATTTGGCGATTGGTGGCAGTACCCCAAAAGCATCGGCAGTTAAGAAGATAATCGTTTTCGGGTGGGTTCCCATGCCAGATACGGCACAATTAGGGATATAACGCAGGGGATAGGCGGCGCGGGTGTTTTCGGTCAAACGTCCATCATCATAGTCGGGAAGGCGATTATCGGGGGAAAGGATCACGTTTTCGAGAATAGTGCCAAATTGAATCGCCGCCCAGATTTGGGGTTCGTATTCGGCACTTAAACGGATGGTTTTAGCATAACAACCGCCTTCAAAGTTAAAAATGCCGTCTTCTGACCAACCGTGTTCATCATCACCGATGAGGCTGCGTTTAGGATCGGCGGAAAGGGTGGTTTTACCCGTACCGGAGAGACCGAAAAAGAGGGCCGTATGACCGTGTTTATCCATGTTAGCGGCACCGTGCATCGGTAAAACCCCTTGTTTGGTCATCAGGTAGTTCATCATCGAGAAGACGGATTTTTTGATTTCGCCAGCGTAGCGAGTGCCACCGATGAGAACGATTTTTTTGGCCAGGTTGAGGACGATAAAGGCTTCGCTGTTCAGGTCGTCATCCTCGGGATCTCCCTGTAACCCCGGCAGGGCAATCACGGTAAAATCAGTTTCATGGGCAGCTAGTTCGATCGCACTGGGCCGGAGGAATAACTGATGGGCAAAGAGGTTATGATAGGCGATTTCGGTGACAACGCGCACGCCAAAGCGACAATTAGGATCGGACCCGACGTAACCATCGAAGATATATAGGTCTTTTCCCTGCACATAGGCGAGGACTTTTCGGTATAACTGCTGGAATTTTTCCTCGCTAATTGGGGCGTTATGCTGATTCCAGTCGATTTCCTTTTCGCTGGTGGTTTCTTTGACAATGAATTTATCTTTGGGGGAACGACCGGTATATTTACCTGTTTCCACCACTAAAGCCCCATTATCGGCTAAAACGCCCTCATGATGTTCGATCGCCTGTTCGACTAATTGCGGTACGGAAAGATTGCGATAAACGCGACCGAGATTTTTCATGCCTAGGTTTTCGAGGCCGTAGGTGGGATGAATTTGATTTTCTAATTCGTAGTGGAAATTGACATTCTCCATGCGATCGGACAAGGAACAAGAGATACTATCATTGGTCAGCGTGTGTAGAGTCGGCATAACCCCAATTCTCCTGATAATTTAGTTGTCGGTTTAGAGGTAAGTTCTAGGTCTCTGATAGTGCAGTTATAGGAACTAGAAAACCCTCGTTCTCTGTCTTTTTCACTCCCAGACACCTAAGAAGCTATATTGATTAGTTTATCTGACGATATTTCCCTGATTAATCTGGTCTCTCGCTGTCGGTAAAGCCAACTTTAGAGCGGAATTGAGGCTTATTTGCGTATTTACCCTTCATCTCCCAGTCAGGGTTTGTACCTTTTCTCTCTTGCCGATCTAACTGCTTTTTCTAGCTATTTTTAGTCTAGCTGTACAATGGGATGCAGACGATGTTTTTTTTACAAAAGTTAACAGCTACACAAAATTGGTCAGCTAATCTAGAAGTTATCTTAATTGTCAGGTAGGAAGTCTCTGGTTTTGGGGAACGTCAGAACAATAGCTGGTTGTCTAGAGATGATGACAATGATCCTAAACGTGGTCAAATCGATTTCGCCGCTAATAAAAAAAGTCGATTGACACAGGAACCAGTTAGCGGCCAAAATTGACCCTATTAGCCGTTGGCAAGCTCTAGAATTGATTGTGTAAGTAGTCGGACATAAATTCTGTTGTCTATCTTAAGAAATGTAAATTGCCGCAATTCTTACTGACGACCGACTCCTGACGACCGACTCCTTACCCCACAGTTAACTTTACTTTTGTCCAACTACTTAACAGGTTAATTAAGTCTAGCTCGATCTCGAAAAAAAACAACTAATATTGACATCCTCACCGCCGTAAACGGACGGTGATTCCCAAACCTCACGATTTAGGTTTCTGCTTCTTTCCCGAAGGATTTTTCGCACCTGCCTTAACAGATTTACTCTGTTCTGGTCTTATGGTCGCTCTACAGACTGACACCGCAAGCCCTGCGGCCAAAATATTTTTACTGGCGTTAATATCTCGGTCATGG
>NZ_JADBUZ010000005.1:0-16285 GCF_020245305.1 Microcystis sp. M20BS1
AACCCTTATATAGAAAGACATGGCTGCGATTTTTGCCAATTGTTTTCAATCTAGAACGAGCTAATCAATTAAGTCCCTTGCCAGATAAGGATTTAGCCGATTTCTGCCCCCTGATCGAACCATACCAAGTAACGAAGAACCATTATTTTCTGCTAAAATATCATAACTACTCTAGAAGATCCTTAAAACTCAAATCTGATAACTGATAACTGATAACTGATAACTGATAACTGATAACTGATTATGTATTGGTATAATGGCGAATTAATCGAGAATGAGCGAATCAGTCTGGGTATTGATGATATTGGGCTGCTTTATGGAGCCACACTCTTTACTACCCTGCGTATCTATCAACAAAGCTTAGATCATCCCCTAACCCATTGGCAAGAACATCTCCAACGTCTGCACTCTAGTTTACAAGTTTTCCAATGGTCTGATCCCGATTGGCAGCGAATTCGCCAAGGAGCCGAAAAATTATCCCTATTCTATCCTGTCCTGAGAATCACAATTTTTCCCGATGGTAGGGAGTGGATTAAAGGCAGATTTTTACCCGAAGATTTAAACCTTAGACAAGAGCGGGGAATTATTGGGTGGGTAGTGGATAATCCCGCTTGGCAACGCGTTTTAGGAGAGCATAAAACTGGTAATTATTTAACTCCTTGGTTAGCGTCACAAACTGCTCAAAAAAAAGGGGCAAAAGAGGCGATATTAGTCGATCGATTGGGGAATTGGTTAGAAACTAGCACGGGTAATTTATGGGGATGGAAAGATAATTGCTGGTACAGTCCCCTGCTGACTGCTGATATTTTACCCGGAATCGGGCGCTCGGCTTTGATCGGCTGGTTAAAAAAACAAAATATTTCCCTGCAAGAAAATCTCTGGACCCCGGAATTTGTCGGGACTTTACAGGCGATCGCCTATAGTAATTCCTTGGTAGAAATTATCCCTTTTAATTCTATTCTTGGCTCGGATATAGAGATAAATACAGCTATTTATAGAGAAATTTTACCAGATTTACAGCAATATTTTTTTAGTCAATTTGAGAATAAATAGGGTTTGCTGAATAAATCTAAAAACCTTATCCAACAAGGTTTTTAGACTTTTTTTCCCTCAAAAAGTGCCGACCATGGGAGTGATTGGGGGGAAAATTCAGGGACTTTTTCCCTGAAAATTAGGTAATTTACCACCTGAAAATGGGTAAAACCCTACACCCTACACCCCACACCCCACACCCTACCCCCACGAAAAACTTTTTGCCGCAAACCCTAAATAAGGGTGTGTTACTAGAGGCTAACACACCCAAAATCCAGAAATAATGCCGCTTAAGCTTTAAAATTCTCGCTCGGAATTAGCCTCACTATCGCGTTTAGAACCAAGTAAATCTAATTGATCGACGAGAATCACCGGTTTAGAACGAGCTAATCCCGTGTTTTTATCATTCCAGGTATCCATTTTTAAAGAACCCTTAATCCCGATTAAACCGCCTTTTTTCACATAATTAGCGGCCACTTCCGCCGTTTTACCCCAAATTTCCAGATCGAACCAATCTGGCTGATCGCTATTTTTCGAGCGACGATTAACCGCTAAAGTTAAAGTACATAAAACCTTACCCGACTCGAAATACTTGGTTTCCGGATCTCTCCCCGCTCGTCCCACCAAATGAACCAGATTTACACTCATGGTCTTAAATCCTCAATTTAGTACAATAGTATGTTCATTTTAGCCTGAAACCTTAGCCTTGACCGGTGGGCAGCCAGAAAATTAGGCCAAAGACCTGGGTAAATCTGGAGAGAAAGAAGCGATAATTAACTAGACTTGAGAAACAAAACCTAATAAAATCCAAGTCGATTCGATCGAAAGTCTAGCTATAGCAACGTTTTATTGATCAGAACAGGAGTGAAAACAAGTGGCGGGTTTTTTTAGACGTCTAGGCTTATCAAGGGACATAGGTATAGACTTGGGGACAGCAAACACCCTCGTCTATGTATCAGGGAAAGGTATCGTTTTAGAGGAACCATCGGTAGTAGCGATCGATCAAGATCGTAACCCAGTCGCTGTCGGGGAGGAGGCCAAAAAAATGCTCGGTCGCACTCCGGGCCATGTCACCGCTCTGCGACCCCTGCGCGATGGGGTAATCGCCGATTTTTACAGTTGCGAGATCATGTTAGCGGAATTCATCAAACGAGCGCTCGATGGCACGATTGGCAATCCCCGCATGGTAATCGGTGTTCCTAGTGGGATTACTGGAGTAGAAAGACGCGCGGTGGTGGATGCGGCCAAAAATGCCGGCTCCCGAGAAGTGGGGTTAATTGATGAACCCGTTGCGGCGGCCTTGGGTGCCGGTTTACCCGTCTCGGAAGCGACGGGAAATATGATCATCGATATCGGTGGTGGCACGACAGAAGTGGCGATTCTCAGTCTTGATGGGACCGTGATCAGCGAATCGGTGCGCGTCGCCGGGGATGAACTGACGGACTCAATTATCGCCTATCTAAAAAAAGTCCATAACCTGATTATCGGGGAACGTACAGCCGAAGATATTAAAATTCGCCTTGGTTCAGCTTATCCCTCCCCCGGAGATGAATTTCCTCCTCTGGAAGTGCGGGGATTGCATCTCATGTCCGGTTTACCCCGCACCGTGACCATCAAAGCGGAAGAAGTACGGGAAAGTATGGATGAGCCACTTTCCGTGATCGTTGATGCGATCAAACGTACCCTAGAAAAAACTCCCCCCGAATTAGCTGCCGATATTATCGATCGCGGGATCATGTTAGCGGGAGGAGGTGCTTTATTACGGGGACTCGATCGCCTA
The DNA here is from genome assembly GCF_020245305.1 of Microcystis sp. M20BS1. Classification (NCBI taxonomy): domain Bacteria; kingdom Bacillati; phylum Cyanobacteriota; class Cyanophyceae; order Chroococcales; family Microcystaceae; genus Microcystis; species Microcystis sp. M20BS1. The sequence continues at coordinate 2,813 of NZ_JADBUZ010000005.1, forward strand.
GTCAGTCACGAAACCGGTATCGTTACCCATGTCGCTGAAGATCCCCTGCGCTGTGTGGTCAAAGGCACGGGAGAAGTGTTAAAAAATCAGAAACTCTTTGAGCGGATCGTTAATGAAACAACTCGCAATGTCTAAAGGTCACTAGGATCGGTTAGCGGCAAAAGACACGGATTCTCACTCTACACAGTCAAGAGGTTTTTAATCGCTCATGTATTCAGCACGACGAAAATGGACACAGCAGAGATGGCGACTTTTGCTGCTTGCTGCCGCTTTGGGGGTAGCTTGGTACATTCGCACCTATCAAAGTGGGGCGATTTTAGAATTGTATGGTTTATTAACTCGTCCTTTTCAGGGAGAGGAAACTAATCTGCAAGAGCAACTTCTGGCCGATCAACGGGTGCGAGAATTACAAAATCGTTTAAGTGAAGTCGAATATCAAAATCAACAATTAAAAAAACAGCTTGGTTATTATCAAACCCAGAAAAAACCCCTGATTTCTGCTCCAATTATTGGCCGCAGCGCCGATGATTGGTGGCAACAGGTGATTATCGGTCGGGGTAGCACCGATGGTGTGCCAGTGGGTGCTTCGGTGACGGGAATTGGTGGTTTAGTGGGACGGATTACGGAAGTTACCCCCCACACCAGCAAAGTTCTATTGGTCAGTAATTCCCAAAGTCGCATCGGAGCAACGGTGAATCGTAGTCGGGCCATGGGTTTAATTCAAGGTCAGAATTCCCAAGTCGCCACCCTGCGCTTTTTTGAAAAAGCTCCCGATGTCAAACCGGGAGATGTGGTGACAACTTCGGCTTTTAGTAGTCTTTTTTCGCCGGGGTTGCCCATCGGTCGTATAATTTCCCTTAATTTACAGGAAAATCCCGCCCCCACCGCCAAAATTGAATTTACCGCCACCGTGGACAATCTCGAATGGGTGTTCGTTCACCCGCAACCCCAGCAGTGAGAAGGGTAATTATGCTGAAATTAAGCCGTTTATCAGCCCGTTCTCGTTTTATACTGAATATTTTAGTCACTATCGCTTCGTTGCTTCTCTGTACCTTTCTTTCCTTAATGCGGCTACCCGGAATGGAGATTTTAGGCATCGCTCCCAATTGGTTACTGATTTGGTTGGTTAGTTGGAGTCTCAATCGCTCTTGTCTCGATAGTGTGGTGGCCGGATTAGCGATCGGCGCTATTCAAGATAGTTTAACCTCTAATTATCCTTCCCATATCATGGTTTTTGGTCTGATCGGTTTCCTCACTTCCCGTTTACACCGACAACGTTATGTTAAAGAAGAATTGATCGCCGTGGTCTTAATTGTCTTTGTGATGACTTTAATCGCTGATGGTGCGATCGCTTTTCAATACTATCTACAAGGAGGCAAAAATCTCGCCGATCTTTGGATCGATTATCAACGCATTGGCCTCACTTCTGCTCTGCTTAGTAGTCTCTGGACTCCCCTCGTCTATTATCCCCTCCAGCAATGGTGGCGACAATTTAGCGATCTTTAAAGAGATAGGAGATAGGAGACAGGAGATAGGAGACAGGAGATAGGAGACAGGAGATTATTTTTATTTATTCTCCCCACACCCCACACCCCACACCCCACACCCCACACCCCACTTCCCCACTTCCCTCACCCGCTCAACTAACATGAAATACAAACAAAAACTTAGTCAATTTTTTCATAATCTTGCTAATAAATTAGGAAATTCCAAGCAACCCCCTAAAGTCGATCCTATCGACTCCAAATCTGCGCCAGTTGCTGGGGAAAAGCCAGTAGAAGCCGCTTACGAAGAAAAAAAGGTTAATTTAGTCTCCCGAACCAGTAGCAAGGCTATAGAGACGTTAAAACCCTTAAAGAACAAATTTACTACCCTGATCAACAATTCTCCCTTACCGCAATGGCGACAACATCCCCGCTTTGGCTTGTACTTGGGAGTAGGATTAGGGGTGACTGGGGGACTTTTGGGGGTAGGTTGGGGCATTTATCGCCTTGAAAGCTCTCTACCGCAAAACATCGCTGATATACAAACCTATGCTCGTCCTGGCACCTTGACAATTGAAGCCGCTAATGGGGAAATCCTCAAGCAAAATGGCCCTAGCACCTACGAAACCGTGAAAATTGCTCAAGTTCCCCCACTGGTACAGGAGGCCTTTATCGCTAGTGAAGACCGTCGTTTTCGCGAACACGGGGGAGTGGATGGTCAGGGTATTGCTCGCGCTCTCTTTTCTAACCTGAGAGCCGGGGGAGTGGTGGAAGGAGGCAGCACCATCACCCAACAATTGGCCCGGATTGTCTTTTTATCCCAAGAAAGGAGCTTTGATCGCAAATTACGCGAAATGCGTATCGCTCAGAAAATAGAAGATAAATATACAAAAGACCAGATTTTAGAGCGTTATTTTCACCTAGTTTATCTCGGTTCCGGGGCCTACGGTCTTGCCGATGCCGCTTGGTTATATTTCAGTAAACCCGTCGATAAATTAACCCTAGCCGAAGCTGCCACCCTTGCCGGCATTGTTCCCGCTCCTAGTCTCTATTCTCCCCTCGAAAACCCTAAATCTGCCCTAGAACGGCGTAATATCGTCCTCAAAACTATGGCCGAGGTGGGATTTATTACTGCTGCTCAAGCCGAACAAGCGATCGCATCTCCCCTAGGCCTTAAAACCAGTCCCCTAAAACGTCTGCAACGGCAAGCGGCCTATTTTACCGATTATGTGGAAAAAGAACTGCCGCAACTGGTTCCCGCTAAAACCCTAGAAGCGGGAGGATTGGTGGTAAAAACTACCCTTAATCCTCGTTGGCAAAGCGAAGCGGAGGAAGTGGTAGAAAGAGCGGTTTCTCGTTATGGCCAGTGGCAGAACTTCCAACAGGCGGCTTTAGTGGCAATTGACCCCAAAAATGGGCAAATTAAGGCTATGGTCGGGGGAATTGACCACGATAAGAATCAATTCAATCGGGTGACACAGGCAAAACGTCAGCCGGGATCTACTTTTAAACCTTTTGTCTATGCGGCGGCGATTGCGGCGGGGAAATCCCCCTATTCTAGTTATAAAGATGCTCAGTATGTAGTGGATGGTTATAAACCGGAAAACTACGGTGATAGGTATAGCGGCCGCGCGGTGTCCATGCGCGATGCTTTGACTTCTTCCCTGAATGTGGTGGCAGTTCAGGTGTTAGTGGCCGTCGGTTGGAATCCGGTGATTAAATTAGCTCAAGATATGGGGATCCAGTCGAAACTTTTACCCACTTATTCTTTGGCTTTGGGTGCTTCGGAAGTCAATCTTTTAGAATTGACCAGCGCCTACGGGACTTTTGCTAATAATGGTGTGCATCAACCAGTTTACGGTATTAATCAGGTACTCGATCGCAATGGTAAAGTAATTTATCAAGCCAATTTTAAACCGAAAACTGCTCTGAATAAAAACACGGCAGCGACGATGACTTGGATGCTACAGAATGTGGTTAATTCGGGAACGGGAACCCCAGCACAAATCGGTCGTCCGGTGGCAGGAAAAACCGGCACTTCTGATAAAGCTCGCGACCTTTGGTTTGTCGGTTATATTCCCCAATTAGTCACGGGAATTTGGCTCGGTAATGACAATAATAAACCCACCAATGGAGCCAGTACCATGTCCGCTTGGATGTGGCGACAATTTATGTTAGAAGCAATCAAGGATATTCCCTATCAAGGTTTCCCAGAACCGAATTTAGGCAAACGTCCGGTGACATTAAAAGCAGAACCCATTAAACCCCGACGTACCTACTTTACCCAAACTACTAACAATCGTTTAGCCAGCAGCGATGAGGGTTCCCCCACCGAAAGACCTATCCGCAGACGGCGACGGGTTCGGGTAAGTCGTGTGCAAACTATCGTTCGTTCTAATACTAGCGAACCGGGCCAACGCCGTTCTAGTCGTCGGCGTACTAGAGTCGCTCCTACCAGCGCCGCCGCTCCTAGTCCTCAAAATACGGCCCCCGCAGCAGCCGAACCGATTACCGTTCCCGTCAATGTGGCGGCTCCCGAAACTCGTTCGGTTCCCCTACCGGTAACTCCTCCCCCCGATGTGGCTCCTCCTGCACCCCCGGCAGAAAGACGCTGAATCGGCAAAAAAAACCGCAGGATTTGCGGGGGTTACAGTTCCAAAACTGCTCGGCCAAATCTTGGAAAACCATCGGATTTTTGGCGGCGAAACCGGGTAAATTAGCCGAAAGCCTGCCGCTATAATAACTTAAAAGCCGTTTAATGCCGATGACCAGTCTTATTTCCCCCACTACCATCTCCTCAACTCGTTTAAGTCTCAGCTATCAAGTGGCTATGTCGGAACCGACTTCGCACCTCTTTGAAGTCACTCTACAGATTACCGGTTGGCAAGCTCCGATTTTAAACCTAAAAATGCCGGTTTGGACTCCCGGTTCCTATCTAGTGCGGGAATACTCCCGTTTAGTTCAAGATTTTCAAGCTGTTAACCTCAACAGTCGCAAAGTTGCCAAAAATCACTGGCAGATTGACAATGGTGACAGTTCCGAAATAACGGTCAAATATCGCGTTTTTGCCCACGATTTAACCGTCAGAACCAACCATCTCGATGATACTCACGGTTACTTCAACGGGGCCGCTTTATTTTTCTATATCCCCGATTATCAAAAACATCCCCTCACCCTGACAATTATCCCCCCCCATGGCGATTGGCGCGTTACCACTGCCTTAAAATCTTTACCCGGACAGAAAAACACCTTTCACGTTCCCGATTTTGATACCCTGGTGGACAGTCCTGTGGAGGTGGGGATTCATCAGTTATACGATTTTGTCGTCGAGGGAAAACCCCATCAATTAGCTATCTGGGGACGGGGAAACGCCAATCCTAGTCAAATTATCGCCGATACCACTAAAATTATTCAAACCGAGTCGGCTATGTTCGGTGGACTCCCTTATGATAATTATCTCTTTTTGCTACATCTTTCGGCGGCTGGTTACGGGGGACTAGAACATAAAAATTCCTGTACCCTTAACTATGCGCGTTTGGGATTACGAGATAAGGATAAATATAATCGTTTTCTGCAATTAGTCGCCCATGAGTTCTTTCATCTCTGGAATATCAAGCGTATTCGCCCAAAAGCTTTAGAAAGCTTCGATTATGACGCAGAAAATTATACTTCTTCCCTCTGGTTTGCCGAAGGAACCACCAGTTATTATGATATAGTAATCCCTCTACGGGCGGGAATATACGATAGTAAGACTTTTTTAGAGCTTTTAAGCAAAGAAATTACTCGTTATCTCAATATACCCGGTCGTCTTGTCCAACCGCTAGGCGAATCGAGTTTCGATGCTTGGATAAAACTCTATCGACGGGATAGCAATAGTGATAATAGTCAAATTTCCTACTATCTCAAGGGGGAATTATTGTCGCTGCTTCTCGATTTACTAATTCGCACCCACACCGATAACCGTCGTTCCCTCGATGATGTTTTACGCTCGATGTGGCAACATTTCGGTAAAGAGGAGATTGGTTATACCGATGGGGAATTGCAGGCAATTCTCGAATCGGCTGCGGGAGTGGATTTAAGCGACTTCTACCAGCGTTATATCGACGGTTTGGCAGAATTACCCTTTAATCAATATCTTGAACCTTTTGGACTCTATCTGCGGGGTGTTGACAATGGGGAGACGATACCTTATCTGGGAATGCGGGTACAGAGTGAAGCGGGTAAAGAAATAATTAAATTTGTCGAGATGGGTTCCCCTTGCCAAAAAGCGGGAATTAATGCTGATGATGAATTATTGGCTATCGATGGATTGCGGGTGACGGCGGAACAGTTAAACGAAAGATTAAAAGACTACCGCGCAGGTGATATTATTCAGATAACAGTCTTTCATCTCGATGAATTGCGAACCCTTGCTGTTCCACTGGCTGCCCCGCAGACGATTCGCTATGAAATTATCAGGGTAGAAAATCCTTCTAATAGCCAGAAACAAAATTTTTCCGCATGGGTAAATCCCGTTTAGTTCTTGGTTAAATCAACAAAAAAATGTCTATTACCGCCGAAATTCCTTTCCTTCCTCTCGCCTATTTTGAGAATAAATTTATCCCTTTTACTGAGGCCAAATTATCCGTTGCTACCCACGCACTACACTACGGAACTGCCGCTTTTGGGGGTTTACGAGGTACTCCCGACCCTAACAATCCGGGACAGATATTATTATTTAGATTAGAACGTCATTGTCAGCGTTTAAGTCAAAGTGCTAAGTTTCTTAATTACGAGATTTCTGCTGATAAAATCTATGAAATAATTATCGATTTTGTGAAAAAGAATCAGTGTCATCGACCTTTTTATATTCGTCCCCTTGTCTATAGTTCAGGGTTGGGAATTGCTCCGCGATTGCATGGTATCGAGAAAGATTTTCTAGTCTATGGTCTAGAAATGGATGATTATTTAGCAGCCGATGGGGTTAACTGTCGGATTAGTTCTTGGTATCGTCAAGAGGATAGAAGTTTCCCGTTGCGAGGTAAAATTAGCGCCGCTTATATCACTTCTGCTTTAGCAAAAACGGAAGCGGTAGAATCGGGGTTTGATGAGGCAATTTTAATGAATTCTCAGGGTAAAGTCTGTGAAGCGACGGGAATGAATATTTTTATCATCAGAAATGGTCAGCTAATTACTCCTAGTTTTGACCAAGATATCCTAGAGGGTATTACTAGAGATAGTGTTTTAACTATTGCGCGGGATTTGGGTATTCCGGTTATTGAAAGACCCGTAGATAAGACGGAGTTATTTATCGCTGATGAGGTGTTTTTAAGTGGCACTGCGGCGAAAATTACTCCGATTAAAAGGATTGAAACTTTTTCTTTACCTGCGGCTAAACCGATTACTTATCAGTTAAAAGAAAAGTTAAGTTCTATCGTTCTTAATCAGGAACCAAAGTATCAAGATTGGATTACTCAAGTTCCTTTATAGTTAGAGAAATTTACTTGATTTTTCCTTGAGATGCGTCAAATGATGGCGCATCTCAAGGAACCCTGAAATAAACAGAATTTATCTATTTTTCGGTTTGATTCCTTCCTGTATGTAGGGTATAGTTCTCTTAGGATCAATCTTCAGCACGGGTTTCTTCCCTGTTGCTGTTTTTTCTTGTTGATTGTCGGTTTTTTGCTGATTTTGATTATTATCGGTTGTATGTTCCATAGTAGAGCAAATAAGTATGACAAATATTCGGCTTACCTATGATTATACCTTAAACTCTATCAAAGTTGTCAAGGATAGTATTAATCAACTAAATACAAAACTTACTTTGATTCTGACTATTAGCGGTGTTTTGGTTAATTTTGGCAAAGATTTACCTGCTTATATAGTTTCCCTTGAATGTAACCAGTCTATTTATCCTTGTCTTAGCTGCTATCTTTTGAAATTTTTGGCTTATTTATTCACAATTATTACTATTGGCTTAGGATTATGGGGTCTATCCCCAGTAGTGGGTGGTGAAATTATCCTACCAGAACAATTGCTTGCTGAGGAATGGAACCAAGCAGAGGAAGAAGACTATCTAACGGCTTTAATACAATATTTACAAACAGAAACTTTAGTTATAATCTCTAAAATTAGAGAGCAAAAAGCAATTAGATTAAATTGGGCAATTAGGACGATAGTAACAGCAGTAATCTTGTTTTTATTAGATGAGATGATTTTTATTTCTATTCCTGTTTTGGGTAAATTTTGTGCGGGGATATAACCCTAACTACCTTACTGCGCTAACACAGCCTACTTAATATTTTCTTGAAAAATAAGCTCTTGGGATTATTTATTGATCATTTATATTCGAGAAATTCTCAGCAGATAATGTGGATAATCTAGTCGATATTGTCATAAAAGTTAACAACGCTCACTGAATTTTCTTGATACACCCCAACTAGGGATAAATTTCTGGTATCGCCGGTCACTGAAATAGGTACAATAAACATTGGCTCGTTTTCATAGAGAACTTAAATGACGCAAAATAATCCCCTAGAGTTGATTGAGAAGTTAGAAACAGGAATCCCCGGCTTTGATTTTCTTTCGGAAGGGGGATTACCGAAAGGACGAGCAACTTTGATAGCGGGGACGGCAGGAAGTGCTAAAACGGTTTTTGCCTGTCAATTTCTCGCAGAAGGCATCAAAAATGGAGAAAATGGCGTTTTTGTCACCTTCGAGGAGCCACCCCAAGCACTAAGAAAAAATATGGGTGGTTTTGGTTGGAATATCCGGCAGTGGGAGGAAAATCGCCAATGGGCCTTTGTCGATGCTTCCCCCCAACCAGAAGAAAAGCCGATGGTGACAGGAGAATACGACCTAGGCGCATTAATCGCTCGCATTGAGTTTGCTATCCGCAAAAATAAAGCCAAACGGGTGTCTATGGATTCTTTAGGCGCAATTTTTAGCCATTTAAGTGACAGCGCTCAAGTGAGAAGTGATCTTTTTCGTCTGGCAACCGCTTTGCGAGAATTGGAAGTAACAGCGATTATGACCGCAGAAAGAACCCAAGAATACGGCGAAATCAGTCGTTATGGGGTGGAGGAGTTTGTGGCCGATAATGTGGTGATTTTACGCAACGTTTTAACCGATGAGAAAAGAAGAAGGACGATCGAAATTTTAAAATATCGGGGAACCGATCACCAAAAAGGAGAATTTCCTTTTACAATTATTCCCAACAAAGGGGCCGTGATTATTCCTTTATCAGCCATTGAATTAGAACAAAAATCCTCTAATATTCGTATTACTTCCGGCAGTCTGGAACTCGATAGAATGTGTGGGGGTGGTTTCTTCCGCGATTCGGTTATTTTGGTTTCGGGAGCCACAGGAACAGGAAAAACCCTGATGGTGACAGAATTTATGGCTGGGGGAGTAACCAATGGGGAAAGATGTTTAATTTTTGCCTTCGAGGAAAGTCGCGAACAGTTATTTAGAAATGCTACCGGTTGGGGGGTGGATTATGACCGCATGGAAAAGGAAGGTAAATTAAAGGTAGTCTGCCGTTATCCCGAAACTACGGGTTTAGAAAATCATTTAATTATGATGAAGGAAATTATCGAGGAGTTTCAACCTAATCGAGTGGCAGTAGATAGTTTATCTGCTTTAGAAAGGGTTTCTAATCTGAAAGGATTTCGGGAATTTATTATCGGTTTGACTTCTTTTATTAAGCAAAAAGAGGTGGGAGGATTATTTACTTCCACCACTCCCACTTTATTAGGAGGTTCCTCGATTACGGAAGCGCATATTTCTACAATTACCGATTCAATTATTCTGCTGCGTTATGTGGAAATGTATGGAGAAATGCGCCGCGGTATCACTGTTTTAAAAATGCGCGGTTCTATGCACGATAAGGATATTCGTGAGTTTTCGATCGATCATCAAGGTATGCACATTGGTCAACCTTTCCGCAATGTTACCGGAATTCTGGCCGGAACTCCTATGTACACAGCACAAACAGAAGTAGAACGTTTGAGTGGATTATTTGAGGATCGTAGTTAGGGTTTGCGGCAAAAAGTTTTTCGGTGGGGGTAGCGTGTGGGGTGTAGGGTGTGGGGTGTAGGGTTTTACCGATTTTCATCTGCTCAATTACCTAATTTTCAGGGAAAAAGTCCAGGGATTTTCCCCCTGATCACTCCCAGACGAGGCACTTTTGGATTTTAAAAAGGTCTAAAAGTCTTATCCAACAAGGTTTTTAGATTTATTCAGCAAGCTCTAGTTAAAATATAGCAGCATTTGCTAATCGTGCGTCGGTTGTTAGCTTTTTTCTCCCTATCTCCTTCTTGCTTTCTTGATATGTCTAAAAACTTTTGGTTGATTTTTCTAGGTCTTTTACTGATAAATAATCTACATTTATCAGCCTTGGCAGAAACAGTTTTACAAAGAATTGCTCGCACGGGAGAATTAAAAGCGGCAGCCAGAAAAGATGCTGTTCCCTTTAGTTATATCGATGAGAAAACGGGACAATGGACAGGTTACGGAGTGGAATTAATGCGCTTAGTCCAACGTCGATTAGCACAAGAATTAGGTAAACCGATTACAATAACCTTTACAGAAGCGACGACTAACAATCGTTTTCAGCAAGTGGAACAGGGACAAGTAGATTTATCCTGTAATGCGGCAACAATCACGGAAGAAAGACTAGCAAAGGTTAATTTTTCTATTCCCTATTTTATGACGGGAGCGCAATTTTTAACTAAAAGGGAAAATGTTGATAAAATAGATATTAATAACACTTTAGCGGCAGTTGCGATCGCCTATATTCCCCATACCACCACCGATAGTATTATTCGTTATATCTATCCTCTGGCTAATTGGCAAGCTGTCAGCGATCGAAGTGAGGCAGTGGCAAAATTACAAAGGGGAGAAGTTAAAGCAGTGGTTAGTGATGGAATTCTTCTACTGGGGGAACTCGTTAAACAAGGACAGGATCCGCGACAATTTGTGCTACTACCCAGTCAACCGATTACCACCGAACTTTATGGCTGTATTTTACCCAAAAACGATCCCGAATGGAAAAAATTTGTTGATACTGTTGTTGGCAGCAATGATAACCAGAAACTGCGAGAACAATGGTTTAATTTAGAAGAAAGTTCTTTCCCCTATAGGATTCTCAATCAACCCTAAAAATAGACTGTGATTGCTGAAAATTAAAAGTCAGTAAATTCTAGTTTTTTTGCTTTTTACTTGTTACTTTTTCCTGAAAAATTATGTCTTTTGTCGGTTTACATATTCACAGTGATTATAGCTTACTTGATGGTGCTTCCCAATTACCGGCACTAATTGATCGAGCGATCGAATTAGGACAACCAGCGATCGCTTTAACCGATCATGGAGTCATGTATGGTGCGATCGAATTAATTAAAACCTGCCGTAATAAGGGAATAAAACCAATTATTGGCAACGAAATGTATGTAGTTAATGGCGATATTGAAGTCAATCTTCGCCACCGAAAATATCATCAAGTTGTTTTAGCCAAAAACACGCAAGGCTATAAAAATCTGGTTAAATTAACTACTATTTCTAATCTGAAAGGTATTCAAGGTAAAGGCATTTTTGCTCGTCCTTGTATCAATAAAGAGTTACTCCAACAATATCACGAAGGATTAATAGTTACCAGTGCTTGCTTGGGTGGAGAGATTCCCCAAGCAATTTTAGCTAATAATAGAAAATTGGCTAAGGAAACTGCTAAATGGTATAAAAAACTTTTTGGTGATGATTTTTATTTAGAAATTCAAGACCACGGTTCTAAAGAAGATCGGATTGTCAATGTAGAAATAGTTAAAATTGCTAAAGAATTAGGAATTAAAGTAGTTGCTACTAACGATTCTCACTTTATTTCCTGTTACGATGTAGAGGCACACGATGCCTTACTTTGTATTCAAACTGCCAAGTTAATTACTGAAGATAAACGCCTCCGTTATAGCGGAACAGAATACTTAAAATCTGCTGATGAAATGCGTTTACTTTTCCGTGATCATCTGCCAGAAGATGTGATTGAAGAAGCGATTAATAACACCTTAGAAGTAGCAGAAAAAGTCGAACCTTATAACATATTTAATGAACCAAGACTACCTAACTATCCAGTTCCTGCCGGACATACTGCTGATAGTTATGTAGAAGAAATTGCTTGGTTAGGATTACTAGAAAGATTAAAATGTCCTTCTCGTCACGAGATTGAACCCGTTTACAAAGAAAGGCTGGAATACGAATTAAAAATGTTACAGAAAATGGGATTTTCTACCTATTTTCTCGTCGTTTGGGACTATATAAAATATGCTAGAGATCATGATATACCCGTCGGTCCAGGACGCGGTTCTGCGGCCGGTTCTTTGGTAGCATATTCTTTAAAAATAACTAATATTGATCCCGTTCATCACGGTTTATTATTTGAGCGTTTTCTCAATCCTGAACGGAAATCTATGCCTGATATTGATACGGATTTCTGTATCGAGAGACGGGATGAAATGATCCAATACGTCACGGAAAAATACGGGGAGGCTAATGTTGCTCAAATCATTACTTTTAACCGCATGACATCAAAAGCTGTCTTAAAAGATGTGGCGCGGGTGTTAGATATTCCCTACGCCGAATCGGATAAAATGGCGAAAATGATTCCCGTTTCTCGCGGTAAACCCACACCTTTAAAAGTGATGATTTCCGATGAAACTCCCGAACCGGCATTTAAGGAAAGATACGATACGGAACCCCATGTGCGTCATTGGTTAGACATGGCAATTCGCATCGAAGGTACTAATAAAACCTTCGGAGTTCATGCTGCGGGAGTCGTCATTTCTTCCCAACCTTTAGATGAAGTGGTTCCCCTCCAGAAAAATAATGATGGGGCGGTAATTACCCAATATTTCATGGAGGATTTAGAATCATTGGGATTGTTAAAAATGGACTTTTTAGGGTTAAGAAATTTAACTACTTTGAAAAAAACCGCCGATTTAATTAAACAAAATCAGGGCATAGAAATTGATCTGGATCAATTGCCTTTAGATGAAAGAAAAGCCCTGCAAATTCGGGCCAAAGGGGAACATAAAAAACTACCTCCCGATATTCTCAAAACCCACGGATTACTAGAAGAAGGGGATTTAGAAGGTATTTTCCAGTTAGAATCGTCGGGGATGAAACAGATAGTTAAAGAGTTAAAACCATCGGGTATTGAGGACATATCTTCAATCCTAGCACTCTATCGTCCCGGTCCTTTAGATGCGGGATTAATTCCTCTCTTTATTGGCAGAAAACACGGTAGAGAACCCATTCGTTATGATCATCCTTTATTGGAACCAATTCTTAAGGAAACCTACGCAGTTTTAGTCTATCAAGAACAGATTATGAAAATGGCGCAGGATTTAGCGGGTTATTCCCTAGGAGAAGCGGATCTATTGCGTCGGGCAATGGGTAAGAAAAAAGCTTCCGAAATGCAGAAACAAAGGGAGATGTTTATCGATGGTGCTGCTAAAAATGGTGTGGAAAAAAGAATCGCTGAAAATCTCTTTGAACAGATGGTAAATTTTGCCGAATATTGTCTGGGAGGTGAGACGTTAATTTTAACTGAGGAATACGGATTATTACCAATTGCTAAAATTGTGAGCGAAGAAATTAACTGCACTGTTTATACTGTTGACCAAAATGGTTTTGTTTATAGTCAACCAATCTCTCAATGGCACGAGCGAGGTTTACAAGAAGTCTTTGAATATACCCTAGAAAATGGCCAAACTATCCAAGCAACCAAAGATCATAAATTTATGACTAGCGACGGAGAAATGTTAGCCATAGATACAATATTTGAGCGCGGTTTAGATTTAAAATCCTCTGATTTTTCCTAAAAACCAAACCCCCCAATCTTGTGGGATTGAGGGGTAGGAAAGAATAATCCTGGCATCGAGCTATTGTCCCGGTCGGCAACCCGACAAGTATCTTGGCCACGGTGAAGTTTCACAACCGAGTTCGGGATGGAATCGGAGTG